>DAOORH010000051.1:0-12523 GCA_035389145.1 Cellvibrio sp. | reverse complement strand
ATTAATATCCTGCACTACACGAACATCAAAACCTTCTTCAATTAAAGTAGCCGTTAAATCTATACCTATCGCAGGGTCATCATCTACAACTATCACCGTTGGGCAGGGTGTTACTGGCGCCTCTAAATCCTCTATCTTTGTCAGCGAAGTGTTTTCATCGAGCACCCCAGCAGAACTCGCAATACAGCTAATCATATGCTGAATTAAATTCGTAAGCGACTCGTGCACTGCTGCGTGCGACTCAGCCGACACGTCGTTCTGTAAACCCTGCAGCAGCAACTCTAAGGTTTTGGCCTTTACAGATAACTCGGTAAATCCGTAGGCTGCACCAGAACCTGCTAATCGGTGCACCAAGTTTTCAATATTCCTTAACTGCTCACTCGCAAGGGGTTGAAAAAACTCCAGTTCAAATAAGGTTAACTCCGCTAGATACGTACGCAAGCGGCGCACATAATCATTCTTTAGGAGTTGCCATTGTTTTGTATCCATTGATACAGGTTCCCGTGCTAAAAATATTTATGTATTAAGTCGCAACACGTGCCCATATCTCGCGCAGCTGATCGGCCAAGGTCATAGGATCAAAAGGTTTTGCGATTACACCCACTGCACCCAAATCCAAATAACCTTGCACTTCTTGCGGCTGTACCTTTGCGGTCATAAATACGACTGGCGTATCGGCTAGCTCCGGCAACTTTCGTAGTGCCTGCATAGTTTCGGGGCCATCCATGCCGGGCATCATCACGTCCAATAGAATTAAATCTGGATTAAAGGCGACCGCCTTGCGCAAGGCTTCAGCACCAGACGAGCAAGGCTCAAGGTTAAATCCACTAATGGCATCCAACACCATGACGGCAATAGCCTGAATATCTGGATCGTCCTCTACGTATAAAATTTTATCTAATAGAACAGTCATAACTACGTCCTTTGGGCGTTTGTGAATAATGAAAGAAGCAATAGATCTGTTTGGTTTTTTTGCATGTTTTCTTAATCAAAATTAAATATCAGATAGGCATATTCATTTACATTTTTACGCACCTAAACTCAGCAAAGAAACAAGCACCCTCTCCAAGCTTAGTATCAAATCCAATTCGGCCCCCCATGCGCTCTACCAACTCTTTGCTGATGGCCAACCCCAAACCGGTGCCACCCTTTTGGCGGCTATCCGAGGAATCTGCCTGCGAAAATTTTTGAAAAATCCGCGCCTTAAACTCATCTGCAATACCCGCACCGTGATCGCGCACTGAAATTCGTAGCCATTCGCCTCGGTTCATCAACTCAATATCCACTGTGGCATTGGGTGGCGAATACTTTGCAGCATTGCTTAAAAAATTATTCAGTACTTGCTGTAGGCGGAAGCCATCCACATGAATATACGCACCCGCAGAGGCATCGGTTAACACGAATCTGACGGAATACTTATCAGCATAGGATGAATTTTCAATCAGTGCTTGCTGCACCAATGGCAAAGCTGCTTGCGCGCTGCAGTCAAACGCCATTTTGCCCGCGAGCAGCTTTTCCATATCCAACAAGTCATTGATGAGAACACTCAAGCGCTGACTGTTTTTATAAGCAATATCCAACATGCCTTTTACTTTATCGGGTAAATCTCCCAATACATTACTAGAGATCAAACCCAAAGCACCCGAGATGGATGTCAACGGCGTGCGTAATTCGTGACTAACGGTTGAGATAAATTCGCTCTTCATACGCTCCATGTGCTTTTGTTCGCGAATATCCTTAACCAAAGTCCACCATGACTGCGCGCCACCCTGACCGATATTGATAATAGAACCACTTACCTCAACGGGAATTAATTCACCATTTTTATGCCAATAGTGCTTTTCCATGGGGCCAAAGCGACCATGAGTTTTTAATTCAAGGATAGCTTGTCGGCTTTTCTCCCAATCCATTTCAGGCGTCAAACTTAAAAAGCTTATGCCTTTTAATTCTTCGGCGCTGTAACCCAGTAGACGATGAAATTCTGGATTACTTTCAACTAACTCCGCATTCTCGTTTACCTGCAAGATTCCTATGGGTGCCATTTCAAACAATTGTGAAAGTTTGTTGGTAGTCATCTCTCTTTCATCGTGCGCTGAACGCAACCGCAATAGCTGCACAACCTGCCGCGCTAGTGCTTTAAGCGATGAAATTTGCTCTGCCGATATAACGCGTGGTTGATAGTCAATCACACAGAGCGTACCTAATGCCATACCTTCGCTGTTGATTATGGGCGCCCCCGCATAAAAGCGAATGTAAGGCGCGCCCGTTACTAATCCGTTATCAAAAAAGCGATTATCTTTTGTGGCATCTTCTACAACCAAAACATCGTCGGGCGCCAAAATTGCGTGCGCGCAAAACGCGACATCTCGCGGTGTTTCAGTTGCATCCAACCCCAAACAACTTTTAAACCATTGCCGATCTCGATCCACCAGTGATACCACTGCAATAGGCACGTTGCATAATTGCATGGCGACTTGCGCTATATCATCAAAGCTTTGCTCACGAGGCGAATCCAAAATTGCTAAATCATGCAATGCCTTGAGTCGTAGCGCTTCGTTTGTTGGAAAATCAGCTTTCATAATTGCCTGCAACCTTATTGTGCGATAACGGCTTTAACGGCATTGATAATCGATGTTCCCGTTTGCGGTTTTTGTAACCATTCAATATTGGAAAAGAGTATCGAATTGCGAAAGGCTAAGCGCTCCGCATCGAGATTTGCAGAGATAACCACAACGGGAATATGCTTTGTGGATGCATCACTGCGCAGTTGTTTGATCAATTCAATACCATTCATATCTGGTAATTCAATATCAAGTGTGAGAGCCTGATAAGAATAAAGCGCTATCCGCTCGAGCGCTGCCTGACCCGAATAGGCAATATCCACACGATAGTTTTGCGCGCGCAGAATAGTTGCAAATAGATCTGCCACTTCAGGATCATCTTCAACAATTAATAAGCGTTCTCCGGTAGGCGCACGGTTACTTTGACTAATCACATTCAAACGCGCGCCTTCCTCACTGGGCAAATCAAAATAAAATTGCGATCCGCTGCCAACTTCCGACATGAAGCCAATTTTTCCGCCCATACGCTCAATTATTTCTTTGCAAATGGCCAAACCTAAACCTGTACCGCCTTTTTGTCGGGTGTCTGAAGAATCCGCTTGTGAAAATTTTTGGAAGATACGCGCGCGAAACTCATCTGGAATGCCGGGACCTTTATCAATTACTGAAACTCTTACGACGTTCTGAATATCCTCTACGCGTAAAATAATGCTTGAATCTGGCGGTGAGAACTTAGCTGCGTTGGATAAAAAATTGGCGACTACTTGCTGTAAACGTTGGGCGTCCACATTCACACGAAGATCATCGCGAACCAAATTTTCCAGTACGAATTGCACATTGTATTGCGCGGCATAGGCAGCATTGGCTTCAATAGATTGCGTTACTATAGGAACTAGCGCTTGTGACTTAAGCTCAAAATGCATTTTTCCTGCAGCTAGCTTTTCCATATCCAGCAAGTCATTGACCAAATGAATTAAGCGCAAACTATTCTTGTGAGCAATATTTAGCATTTTGGTGGCGGTTTGCGGTATTTCTCCGGCCGCACCGTTAACAATAATTCCCAGCGCGCCGCTAATGGCGGTTAAAGGAGTACGCAACTCATGACTTACCGTTGAAATGAATTCACTCTTCATTCGATCTATGCGTTTTATTTCACTTATGTCGCGCGCAAGCCCAAGATAGCCGGTAATTTCTCCGTCAGGGCCACGCAGCGCACTGACAGATAATATAACGGGAATATGGCTGCCATTTTTATGCACATAGGTCCATTCATTTTCATCCTCATCACCCTCTCGCGCTCGAGCAACAAAAACATCAAATCCAGGCTTTATTTCGGCGGCAAACTCTTGTGATAAAAAAGTTGCGCGCGCGATAACTTCTTCGGTTAAATGAAAAGGCGCGGGTGTAAGAATATCAACCACCTCAGACGCGGAATAACCCAACATGGCTTCAGCGCCTTGATTAAAAGTTTTAATAACTCCTTGCACATCAGTTGAAATAATAGAGATGCTTGCGGCATCAAAAATAGCTTCACGTAACGCATTAATATCTTGCAGTTTTAAGGCCGCCAATTTTTCTTCGGTAATCTCCTGAATATAGCCATTCCAAAGCGTGCCACCATTGTCCAAACGCTCTGGCCGCGCCTCACCGCGCACCCAAATTTCGCCACGCCGTGGGTGTATTACACGATAAGTTGACGTCCAGTTTTTCAGAGTGGCTGCTGAAGCTGATATGGCTTCACTGATCCAACCAATATCGTCTGGATGTAAAATTGCAAATACCGCACTGGCATCGGTTTTAATATCATCAGCGGCAACACCGTAAATTTCTTTAACACCTGAACTCGCAAAGGGAAAACAGCTAGAGCCGTCGGTGTTCAATTGAAATTGATAGAGAAATCCTGGCAGTTGGTTGCACAACTTTTCAAATCTATCAAGCAGCAACTTCTGCTCAGATTGATACTGCCAGCGCTCCAAGGTAACGCTCACCCAGCGCGCCAACAAGCGCATAAAATCTTTATCTAAATCATCATAACCTTGATGGCGGCTATGCTCGGAATCAAAACTCAACACACCATAAATATTGCTTTGTAACCATATCGGCACACCTATGTAGGTATCAACTTTGTTAACTTTGCAGGCATAGTGATTGGCGTATTCACTCTGTGATATTTCATCGCAGCAAAACACATCTTTATTGAGTAGCGTTGTTTCACAAAAATAATTTGAAAGCGGCGCAATACCTTCGCGGTTACATTTTTGCCCTACGCTTATTTTGACGTGATATTGATTGCCCTGAACACGGCTGACATTGCCACAAGGCAAACCCAAATAGCGGGAGCCAATAGCCAGTGCACTGCGTAGCTGTTCTTCCGCATCAAACACTGGAATTGATGCAATTTCATTGAGGGCACGCAAGGCCGCTTGTTGTCTAATAACAATAATTTCATTTTTTTTGCGGTCAGTAATATCGGTGTAGACACCCAGCATAAGCGCGGCTTTGCCATCGGGAAGCCACTCCACAACTTTGCCTCGGCTGAATATCCATTTATAGCTGCCATCGCCAACTTTAAGGCGATATTCACTTTCAAAAAGGGGCGACTCGCCTTTAATGTGACGGATCATGGCGTCGTAACTGGAGCGCCGGTCACTGGGATGCAAACGATCCAGCCAAGCTTCTACGTCATCTTTAACATCATCACTAACTCCACACAGCTCGCGCCACTCCTTGGAAAATACCGAACGATTATTTGCAATGTCCCATTCCCAAAAGCCCGAGGCACTGCTCGCCAAAGCGAGTGTTAGACGCTGCCTTGCCTGCTCGCTAAGATCGCGCTCGTTGCGCAATTGCTGGCTATATTCGCGCAGTACCTGCACCACATGACGGCGATTGAAATACAGCAACACCCAGAGCATGGCGAGCGAGAGCAACCATGCACACAAACATTTTAGAGCTATGGATTGCCGCTCAACCTCTCTCTCAACGAATTCGGCCGAAATATCAAACCAATTCAGCACGAGTGTTTTAGGTGAAGCCAAGGGCGCGTTGGGCAAGGTAAAACCTGCTAACCTTACCACCCCCAAAAGATAGCTTTTGTCGTGAACGTGAATCACCCAAGGTGTGGCATCGGCTAGGGGCAACTGATTGAATAAACCTGCAGCCTGCCATTCTTTTACTACTGGATTGGTATAGCTTTCTAGATACCAAGGGCTATTGCGGTAACTGGAGTTTTTCATTACGGCTTGTTGCGCGCTCCCCCACAGAATTTCATTTGCTTGTGCAGCGCTAATTAACACTGCCTGCCCCTGATCTTCGCGCTGAGGCATAAGCGGCAATAAGCTAACACCTACCTCTAGTACTGCGAGAGGCGCACTCGCTGGCACCTCGTTAAGCTTGAAAGGAAGCAGCGCACGATAATTGGGCCCATAGCGCCCAACCTCCATGCCGCTTGCTGGATTGCCGCTACTAAGCACTGACATCAGCAGCGGCCTAAAAGATGTCACGTCATCGCCAAAACGCTCTGGGTGGTGACTACTAAGGAAGATACTCTCGCCAAAATGCAAGGTCAGCCCGCGCGCACCTAATAGCTGTGCATGAACCCAGTAAGGCGCAAAGACTTTTTGCAACTGCCCACGCAGAACCGCACTCTGCTCTGCACCGCCATTTCCGCCCTCTCGCATGTGAACCAGCAGAGCCTCTCGAACTAGAAGAGCAACATCCTGATCATCTACAATTAACTGGGCAAACACCTCCGCCTGTCGCAACAAATCTTGCTGCGACATTTCAAGTGCAGCCTGCGCCGCCCCCTGCTGTAAACTTAACTGAGCTTGCCACTCTTTCTCTTGGAATGCCCACTCATGTATCAAAAGCATCACGAAAAATACCGTGATCAATAGAGATGCAGCCCAAGGCAGCCAAGTGTAGAGCCGCTTATTTTCTAAACCCATCGATAATCTCACGCAGAACGAATAAGTCCCCACGAGCGGGAGACACCATTATTTATCCAGTGTAGTGCAGATTTTTTGAAGGGCTGGAAATTGCGCCAAGCGCTTTGGCGATCGGGTCAAAAAGAAAGCGGGTTGGTAGAACGGGGGTATAAGACGCAAGAAATAGAACGGCAATTCCATAAACCTGCCGCACACTCAAAATAAACGTTGATAAAGCAGGTTATTCGCCGATTTCAGCCGCTTTTTCAGCGCGCTTACGGCGGGCGTCTTTGGGGTCGGATATTAGTGGGCGATAAATCTCAACGCGGTCTCCTTCATGCAGCACATGACTGGCAGCCGTATCTAACCCCTTGGTACCTAAAGACTGACCAAAAATGCCCATTTTGGCATTGGCAATATCGATCTCTGGAAAATGTTTCACAATGCCTGAGCGCTCAACCGCTTGCAGCGCAGTCGTGCCCGGCTCTACCAAGAACGAGAGAATTTTTTGTTTGTGCGGCAAGGCATAGGCCACTTCTACTTTAATTAAATCAAAATCAGCCATTTGAGCCTCTGGACACGTTTTTTCAGTTAGACATCACAACACATAAAAACAGAACGTCGGAAAAACTTACAACAGGAGGCTAGTTTGTCCCATTCGATGTATTTAAGTGTCTGTTTTTATTGCATTACGATGACATGGAACACATATTGCGTGACGCACATCACAAACACAGCGTCACTCTTCAATCACCAGATAGTTTACTTAAAGGACATCAACGATGAAATATTCTATCAAAGCTCTGGCTGCAACAGCGATGCTTGTTTCAGCAAACACTGTTAGTGCTGGCGTTATTGACTTCATTGCACTGACTCAAACTGGTGGCTATGGCGAAAGCGCTTGGTCCAGCCTTAATCTATCATCGGGTGGCGCCAATGTAGCCATTAGTGGTCATGCTACTAATGACAACGACAGTCGGCAATACGCCTATTTAGATTGGGGCAACGCGGGCTTGGGAGCCTGTAAGGATGTAGTAACCGCATCTAAGGTCGACAAAAAGAATGCTGGATCTTCATCAAATAATTGCGCACCAAGCAGCGATGACAATGTCACGACCAGCGAATATCTACGCTTTATCTTTGACACCAATGTTGTTATTACCAAAATCTGGTTCAACAATAATCACGACGGTGGTTTCGATTCAACCGACAAAGTGAATATCAACGGCAACCTCTTCAGTGTGAATACAGGTTATGCCAACGGTATTAATGGAATCGGCTCATTTAACGTCGCCGCTAACACTGCCTTTGATGTTAAGTACCATAACGAAGAGTTTTACATTAGCGCCATTGAATTCTCAAAAGTAAAAGTCCCTGAGCCAAGTACAATTTTATTGTTCGGGTTGGGTTTATTAGGCTTAGTTGGCGCGCGCAGAGTTAAACAATAATTCTTAAACTCTCCAGTAAAAAAGCCTCCACGTGAGGCTTTTTTTATACGGGCTATTTCTGTGATGAAGCTCTGTTATGAAGCCTTATTTGTAGACCTGTGCCGCTCGTTCACAAAGCGCATCAACCTGCTTGCCGGCAACAGACTCAAACAGTTTACCCACAGCCATGCCGAGCAACTTGCTTTGCAACTCAAACTCCAGATCGAAACTCACTTTACAAGCAGTTTCATTTAAAGCGGTAAAATGCCAGCAGCCCTTTAAGTATTTAAACGGGCCATCTACCAAGGTCATGCTCATACTTTCAGGTGCGCGTAATTGATTGCGAGTCACGAAGCTTTGGCTGATGCCTGCTTTGCTCAACTCCAGCCGCGCCTCCAACCACTCGCCCTCACGCTTGAGAATTTTCGCGCCGACGCAGCCGTCCATATACTGTGGATAAGCTTCAATATCGTTGACCAAATCAAACATCTGCTGCGCGGAATAATTCACCAGCGCAGAACGATTAACCGAATGCGCCACCGACTTACTCCGCTACAAAACGATTAGCGATAGGGAAGAACAAATTAACAATAATCATCAACACCAAGATGGGCGATACATAGCGCAACACCCAGCGCCATACCGTCAACAAACGGGGATGATCTTGCTGCATTTCGTGGTCGGCCATTTCGCGCTTCATCACCCAGCCCACAAAAATAGCGGTGAGTAAGCCGCCCGCAGGCAAAAGTAAATTGGTGGTGAAGAAATCCATACAGGCGTAAAAGTTCATGCCCCATAACAACTGCTGATCAGACCATTGGTTAAAGGAGAAAACGGAGCCCAACCCTAACAACCAAGCGGCGCCCGCCACTAACAAGCTCGCGCTAATACGGTGAAAACCAAAGCGCTCATGGAAATAGGCGACCGCCGGTTCCAGCAGCGACATGGTAGAACTCCACGCCGCCAAAACCACCATACCAAAGAAGGCGATCCCCACTAGCATCCCCATGGGCATGGAGCCAAAGGCAACCGGTAAAGTCACAAACATGAGGCCGGGGCCGCTGCTCGGGTATATGCCGGGGGTAGCGAAGACAAAGGCGAATATTGCGACACCTGTGAGCAGGCCGACAGCCACATCCAAGAGCGCGACTGCAATAACGGTTTTACCGATCGCTGCGGTGCTAGGCATATAGGCGCCATAAGCCATGATGGCGCCCATGCCAATACTCAATGTAAAAAACGCATGGCCAAGGGCGATAAGCGCTGAATTCCACGATAGGTCTTCTGGATTAAAGCTGAACATAAAACGGGCGCTCGTGAGTATTTCTCCGGTGGTGTAGGCATAACCCAGCAGGATCAACAATAGAACCAGCAAGGTTGGCATCATGAAGCGGATGGCATTTTCCAAGCCCTTAGTCACACCGAACATCAACACCAAAGCAGTAATGGCGATAAAGGCGGTGTGCCATTTCACCAAGCGGCTTTGATCGGCCAGCAGGCTGTTAAAAAGTTCGTTAGAACTATCGCCGTTTAAACCGACGAACTTACCCTGAAGTGCCGAGACCAGATAATCCAAAGTCCAACCCGCAATCACCGAGTAGTAGGAGAGAATTAGAAAGCCCGCCAACACCCCCATCCAACCGATCACTGCCCATAACCGCGTTACGCCCATATCGGCGCTGATGTTGGCTACAGAAGTTACGGGGTTAGCGCGACCCTTACGGCCAATCATAATCTCCGCCATCATAATTGGGATGCCAACCAGCAGAATGCACACCAAATACAAGAGCACAAAGGCCGCACCACCATTTTCGCCGGTAATGTAGGGAAACTTCAAAATATTGCCCAGGCCAACTGCCGAACCGGTGGCCGCTAGAATAAAGCTGCCTCGGCCCCATATAGCATGTTGTTTAAGTCGCTTTGCCATGAAAACTCCAAATGGACGATCGTTACTTACCAGCGGATGCACCAGATGCCGAATTGTAACGGGAATAGGCGCGCAACATAAGGCCACCTAGATCACGTCCAAGCGCGAAATTTCTGCGCAAGTCTGCGTATAATGCCCGACTGCTCTCCCAGAACGCTGCATAACCGCAGGTCACTTCGAGGGATAGAGCCCCCGAATAAGCTACACCTTAGGAATTTGAAAGACGTTATGGCCAAAAAGAATTCGCACAAAAATACTGGCAGCACCATCGCACTCAATAAGCGCGCTAAATTCGACTACCACATTAGCGACCGTTTTGAAGCGGGCGTGGTATTGCTCGGCTGGGAAGTGAAAAGCCTGCGCGCCGGTAAGGTTCAACTTACCGATAGCTATGTGTTCTTTAAAAACGATGAAGCTTTTTTATTGGGCTCGCACATTACCCCGCTACAAAGTGCATCCACCCATTTTGTGACCGACCCAACGCGCACCCGTAAATTGCTGCTCAATCGCCGGGAGATCGACAAATTACAGGAAGCCGCACATCAAAAAGGTTACACCGTAGTCGCCACTGCGCTTTACTGGAAAGACCATTTGATCAAGTGCGAAGTTGCGCTGGCGAAAGGCAAGCAAGAGCACGACAAACGCGAAACTGAAAAAGAGCGCGATTGGGCGCGCGATAAGCAGCGTATTTTCCAAACGGGGAATAGGGACTAGAATCTTCTTATCCTAATTCGGCAAAGCCTTGACCGAGGACACACCATGAACGCAACCGCCCCAGCGCTACCGCTTGATTCCCTGTGGGAATCCATCCGTAGCCAAACGCGCAAGCAGGCCGAGCAAGAGCCGGTACTGGCGAGTTTTTTATACGCCACCATACTCAACCACGATACCTTGGAAGCAGCACTCAGCTTTCACCTCGCCAATAAGCTCGACAGCCCTGCGCTGCCCGCTATGTTGGTACGCGAAGTCATTGAACAGGCGATGCAAGCCGACCCAGGCATCAGCCTCGCCGTGCGCGCCGATTTGCAAGCCGTGAGTGAGCGTGACTCTGCTTGCTGCTCGCTGGTTACACCGTTTCTTTTCTTCAAAGGTTTTCACGCCCTGCAGGCCTATCGCATTGCCCATTGGCTGTGGACGCAAAAACGCAACTCGCTCGCGCTGTTTTTGCAGAACCGTATTTCCTGCGTCTTTGCGGTGGATATTCACCCCGCCGCTAAAATCGGTAAGGGCATTATGTTTGACCACGCCACCGGCATAGTGATTGGCGAAACAGCGGTGGTGGAAGACAACGTCTCCATCATGCAATCCGTCACCCTCGGCGGGACTGGTAAAGAACACGGCGACCGCCACCCCAAGGTGCGTAGTGGTGTGCTGATCAGCGCAGGTGCGAAGGTGTTGGGAAATATTGAAATTGGTGAATGCGCTAAAGTTGGTGCAGGCAGCGTGGTGTTAAAAGATGTAGCACCGCGCACTACGGTCGCGGGCGTGCCAGCGCGCGAAATTGGCACCAGCCCGTGCCTTCAACCCGCAAGGGACATGGATCACCATATTAGTTAAAGGTTTTTCGTTAAGAAAAGTTAGATTTCCATTACCGCCTAGACTCTAAGAGGTATTTGCCACATTATCGGCAAATACCTCTTCAGCCAAACTTCCCCCTTATGTCGCGATCTGCCCACCTTTTTATAATCTGTTGCCTGTCAATCTTTTTACTTGGCGCACACGCCACTGAAGCAGTGCTGATCGCAGTCAATGATGACATCCCCCAAGATTACCAAACCTTTCTGAATGGGCGGGACCCCATGGATGTACAGCAGTACAGTGGCGTTGGTGCGCGCAGAGACATTATTGAATTAACACTCTTAATGCAGGCGCTGCGCCTAGGTGGCTTCAACAAACCGGTAGAGCTGCGTGTTGAACCCAGCTACTTGCGAATTTTGCGCGGCGTTGCAGATGGCCGTTTTGTCAGTTCCGGCGCGCTTATGTGGAAATCGGATATTGATGAACTTCGCCCCGCGTTGGTAGCAAGCCGCGCCCTGCTGAGAGAGGGCGAGTTTATTGTGGGGGTTTATACCACGCAGAAAAATCATGCCGCATTTAATAGGTTTGAGCCAAATACACTCAGAGAACTTAAAGTAGCGACTAACGCTCAGTGGAAAAGCGATGTACGAACCATCAAAGATCTGGGTTTCCATCGAATTACCTATGCACCCAACTGGATAAATATAGTACGCATGATAGCGGCTGGCCGCGCAGAAATTACGCTTGCGCCCTTCCAAGCCAGCGAAGATATGATGATTGCAGTAGGCAATATTAAACTCTACCCATTGGAGGGGATTAGGGTGTCTATTTCAGGCTCACGCCATTGGCCTATTAGTCATAAGCACCCTGATGGCGATGCTTTTTACGAAGCCCTTGAACGCGGCCTTGCCAAACTGGAAGCAACTGGCACCATCCAACGAGCTTATCGCGAATGCGGCTTTTTTCATCCAGAGGTCAAGAATTGGAAATTGCTTCAAAAGCTACCCGTAGTTAGCCAAGCCGCTCATTAATATAACGCTTTGTGAGGGGAAACCTAGACCGACAGAGTCGTTAAAGGGATATTAGGCGCGAGGAATGAGCCCAGATGGCACCGCAGCCAAAGTCTGAAATGCTGGTCGCGCGAGGTAGAAACCTTGAACAAGC
>DAOORH010000050.1:10325-12813 GCA_035389145.1 Cellvibrio sp. | reverse complement strand
ATCTGTTTGTTTATACAGTAATTGGGATTATATACAGTATTTCTTGTTGTGCAACAAGTTTTTTTATTCCTCGAGGCCGCGCTTGATGGCATCTGAATTCGGCCGAATCACGAAATAAAGAATCACGATCACAGCCAAGATAGCGCCTGCAACTTTAAACTCCTCGAGCTTGGCATGGGACAACATCAGGGCACAAACGAGAGCGCCGAGCACAGGAATCACATAAGGGATTTCAAAACGCCCTTTAGGTTCACCCTTACGATGCTTAAGCACCACGAGCGACAGGTTCACTGCCATAAAACAGATCAGCAATAGCACACTGGTCGCGCGCGCCAACGAGCCAATATTACCCGTCAATGCGAGCACCAACATAAAACCTAAAACTGCTATTGATGCAACATAAGGCGTACGCCGACGATTCACCTTAGCAAGCACCTTGGGAATCAAACCTTGATTTGCCATGCCATAAATAAGCCGCGACCCCATAATAAAATTTAGCAGCGCGGTATTCGCCACTGCAAACATGGCAATAAATGCAAATAGGATTGGCGGAAACCATGGAGCAGCGCGCTTAACCACATCAACTAACGGCGCAGAAGAAGCCGCGAGCTCAGCGGCCGGAATTACGGATACCGCCACAATCGAAATGGTCACGTAAACGATCGACGCTATGAGCACCGCCAGCAAAATAGCCTTGGGCATATTCGACTCGGGATTTTTCACCTCTTCGCTTACGTTAATAATATCTTCAAAGCCTACAAACGAATAAAACGTGAGTACTGCGCCCGTTAGTATCAAGGAAACAGTCAAATCGCCAGCGGGATTCGTAACAGTTACCGCGCTGGTGTAATCAACTGAACCTAAAAACTTCCAACCCACGACGATCACGAGCAGCAACCCGCAGAGCTCGATCCCCGTACACAACATGTTCATCCACATGGATTCACGAATGCCGCGAATCACCACGCCCGCCACCACGAAACAAAACGCGACTACTACTAGATCGACCGGAACTGAGGATACGAGCGAGCTAAAGTATCCAGCGAAGGCGCGGCTCCCTGCGGCCATAGATGTCACACCCGACGAAAGCGCCGCGAGACCTACGACATAAGCCAAGAAATTACTTTTAAAGGCGTGATGAGTGAAGAAGGAGGCTCCACCTGCACGTGGATAACGTGAGCCGAGTGACGCGTAGGAAAGCCCGGTCAACCCTGCTGCAACCATACTCGCGAGAAATGCCATCCAAATGGCATTTCCCATTTCTCCAGCGGCTTTGCCGATAAGGGCGTAGATGCCAGCGCCAAGAATATCGCCCACACCATACACAACCAAAGCGAATAATCCGATATGGCGATTTAACTTGGGAGTCGTCATGTAGTAGCCACCTTGGATAATGTGGTTACGAAAGTATCACGCCGAGCCTGAGCGATGAAAGCACTAAAAGGGAGTGAGGGATAAAGCACTAAGAAGGAGTGAGCTAGAAAAGTATTAAGAAGATATAGAAACGGCGCACTGTGCGCCGCCGATACTCTGATGATCTATTAGAAAACTAATCAGCGATCTCATG
Organism: Cellvibrio sp.; assembly: GCA_035389145.1. Classification (GTDB taxonomy): domain Bacteria; phylum Pseudomonadota; class Gammaproteobacteria; order Pseudomonadales; family Cellvibrionaceae; genus Cellvibrio. The sequence continues at coordinate 11,246 of DAOORH010000050.1, read as the reverse complement.
AAGCGGGCTATCCAAGCCAAACTCGGCATGGATTTGCGCGCACCAGCGATTTAAACGCTCAGCAGTAAGGTTTTCTTGTTGATCTTCATCCAGCGCCAAGCCAACAAATTTACCCGCACCGGGGATTTCTGCTTTAGACGCATCAAACTCATAACCTTCCGTTGACCAATGGCCAATAATCTCTGGGCCCGTTTGAATAACCACGTCGTGTAACATGCCCATGGCATCGAGAAAGTAATCGCCGTAGCCAAATTGATCACCCAAACCAAAGAATGCTACCACTTTACCGGAAAAATCTACCGCGCCTATATCATCCCAAAACTCTTCCCAATCGGATTGAATTTGGCCGAAATCCCACGTGGGGATACCCAAAATAATCTTGTCGTAATTCGCAAAATCCAATTGGGTGACATCGGCGATATCGTGAACGTCAACCACATCCTCACCAAGACGTTTCTGAATACGATAAGCGACGCGTTCGCTGTTACCTTCGTCACTTCCAAAAAACAGACCTATTTGGGCCACACACACCTCAACACGATTTAATAAGAGGGCACAATTTTCCCAACAATCGCTTTTATACGCAAGCAATCTTCTATGTAGAGACGCCAGATGGTAGAGATCGACGCTCTGCAGGTTGCCGTTTAAGACTTTTGTTGAATATATTTCACTCGAGAATTTGTTAAGAAGGGTTAAACGACTACAATTTCAATGACACCCAATAACCGCTACTGCACACTTGCCACATAAATTCTTCTAACAGTGATGATCTTTCATGAATAAACTCTTGCTCATCGACGATGACAAAGAGCTGAGTCAACTCCTCAGCGAATATCTAACCACCGAGGGCTTTGAAGTTGCTGTCGCTTATGACGGTGAAGCCGGCATTCAACTCGCCACCCAAGAGCAATATTCCGCCAT
>DAOORH010000050.1:0-10225 GCA_035389145.1 Cellvibrio sp. | reverse complement strand
GGCGCAGGCTATATGCTCACCTTGCACGAAGAAAAATAGTTCAGTATGACGCGGTTATACCTCAAAATATTTTTAACATTTTGGTTGATAACCGCCACCATCATCGTCGGCACCAATGTGGTCGTACATTGGTTTGATATGACCCCCGACGGCAGCCTCCAAAGCTCCCACCTCACCCACGACGATGAACCCGCTAAGCGTTTGCTCTTTCAAATGGCTGGCAGTGTGATTAATCGCAACGCGGCAGATATTCGTAAAGATATACGCGCTCTGCCCGCTTGGTCATCGCCGTTTATTTTTGCGCTCGACGACAACAATCAAGATGTTTTAAATCGCTCACTTCCACCCGGTGTATTGATGTTGGCCGAACAGCTCAACCCAAAACATCCCTACGACAAAATCCAAGATAGAAACCGCAAACTTTTCGGCCGCCACATCACCTTAAACGATGGGGATGTTATTAAATTGGTCACCATTTCTGACGGCCGAGATGAGGGCCCTGATCGCGATATTATTTGGGAATTGTTTATCAATAATATTTGGCCCCTCTTACTCGTATCTATTTTAGTAAGTGGCAGTGCATGCTTTTTATTAGCGCGACATTTCACTTCCAGCATTAAACGCTTACAAGAAACCATCCAAAAAGTGTCCAAAGGCGATTTGAGCGCGCGCGTGAGCAAACATTTCAGTGGTAGACGAGATGAAATTGCTTCGCTCGGCCATAACTTTGACCAAATGACGGCTAGACTTGAAAAAGCAATGCTGGAACAAAAACGTTTAATTAAGGATGTGTCCCACGAATTACGTACACCGCTAGCTCGCTTGCAATTCGCACTCGCACTCGCCCAACAGCGCAGTCACGGCACGGTTGATAACGAGTTGGAGAAAATAAAACAAGCCGCAGATTATCTTGGCAATATTATTACCGAGATTCTCTCTCTACCCGTGCACGAGCAACAGGGCTGGCAGTTAGATGACACCTTAGATTTGGTCGCATTGCTCAATAGTATCGTTGAAAACTACGAGCAAATGGCGAGCGAGAAAAGTATTAGCATTAAATTCAATAGCCACTATGACGAAGCCTTGGTGGCAACCCACGGCAATATGTTGGTAGGCGTATTTGAAAATATTTTGCGCAACGCTATTCACTACACACCTCAATCCGGCGATATAGATATTCGTTTGACGCGGAAGGCTGATGCAAACGCTTTTGTGGTTGTGATTGCCGACTCAGGCACTGGCGTTCCGCAAGCGCTATTAAATGATATTTTCCAGCCCTTCTTTCGCACAGACTCTGCGCGCGATCGAGAAAGCGGTGGCCATGGTTTAGGGCTTGCCATTGCGCACCGCAGTGTTACGCTGCATTACGGAAAAATTTGGGCTGAAAATAAAGCGGGCGGTGGATTGAAAATCACGGTGGAAATACCTGCATTACCACCTCAAGATGAAGAGTAAATCTTTAACTCTCAGACTCATTAATTCATAGCTCGTTAATTTATAGGCTCGTTAATTCATAAATCCCTGGTGCATTGCGCCAACCACCTTCGTAATCCATGCCATAGCCAAACACATAAGCATCCGGCACCATTAAAGCCGTATAGTCAGCAGTAATTGCAGGCGTAAAATTGCTTATTTGTTTTTGACACAAAACAGCAATTTTCACTTCCTTGGCACCTAGCGCGTAACATTTATCCGCAATCGCTTTGAGGGTGATGCCACGATCTAAAATATCATCTACCAACAAAACGTTGCGATTTTGCAAATCAACATGGGGTTCATGCAACCACAACAATTCGCCCGTTGTGAGTTTTTCTTGGTAGCGAGTTGCATGCACATAATCCACTTCAAGATAAAACCCAAGCCTTGGGATTACATAACCCATCATCGGCAAGGCACCGCGCATAACCCCTAAGACTACCGGCTGTTTATCCGCAAAATCTTGTGTTAATTGTTGCACTACCCTATCCAATGCAGCTTCAACCTCGGCCAAATTAAATAAGCATTTAGCGTGTTGATTCATCTGTTCAATCGAATTGAAAAATATCATTAGAAACTCACCGAGCGCTTAGTCAAGTACGCCGCATAATCGGGTACATCTCGCAACGAAGCAGAATTAAACAAGGGCGAAGCGATTAAAAAATCCGCCGAACTGTGATTACAGGCAATAGGAATATTCCAAACTGCCGCAATGCGCAAAAGTGCTTTTACATCGGGATCATGTGGCATGGGTTCAAAGGGATCCCAAAAGAAAATTAATACATCTACAGCACCTTCAGAAATCAAAGACCCCACTTGCTGATCACCACCTAAAGGGCCGCTGATAAGTTTAGTAATCTGCAAGCCCGCTTCTTTTTCAATCAGCATACCCGTAGTGCCAGTGGCATAGAGCTTATGATTTGCCAACTCGGTTTTATGTTCTTGACACCAAGCGACCATATCTTGCTTTTTATTATCGTGCGCAATTAGCGCGATGCTTTTTTTAGCACCCAGCGTAACCTGTTTGAATTCCATAATTATCCCCAATAAAGAAAAGGCCTTGGCTAGAGTATAGCCAAGGCCTTTCAGTAATTACACTTTAAAACCTAGTACTTATTGATTAACGTGAAGTAAAGGATACTATTTGATTCAAAACCGTATTCGGCATGGATGCCGCGTCCGAGCCTACAGGGAAGTATTAACGGCGAGTTTTGAAATTAATAGTATTCTTTACTTGTACTCCGTTAATTCAAGCTTTAGTTAATTCACTCTCGACTCAGTTGCTTAACTCTAACAACAACTTATTCAAACGCAGCACGTATGCTGCAGGATCTTGCAGTTGCGCGCCTTCTGCCAAATTAGCTTGATCGAACAGAATATGTGCCAAATCACCAAAGCGTGACTCGCTCGTTTCCTGTTCTAGTTTTTTCACCAAAGGATGCTCAGGGTTCAATTCCAAAATAGGTTTTGAATCCGGCAGCTTTTGCCCAGCCTGTTCAAGAATGCGGCGCATTTGTGCCCCCATATCATGCTCAGCAACCACCACACACGCAGGCGAATCGGTTAAGCGATCAGTGATGCGCACTTCAGCAACTTGCTCAGTCAATGCGGCTTTTACACGCTCAAGCAGCGGCTTTAATTGCTCCGCTACTTTTTCTTTCGCTTGTTTTTCTTCTTCGGTATCGAGCTTACCTAAATCCAACTCGCCTTTACCGACATCTTGCAAAGACTTGCCATCAAACTCGGAGAGATGGCTCATGAGCCATTCGTCTACACGATCTGTCAGCAGCAATACTTCAATGCCTTTTTTACGGAAGACTTCGAGGTGCGGGCTATTTTTTGCGGTATTAAAGTTTTCGGCGGCGATGTAATAAATCTTCTCCTGCCCTTCTTTCATGCGCGCAACATAATCTTCCAAAGATTGATTTTGTTCTGCAGTCTCTGTGTGAGTGGTAGCAAAGCGCAACAACTTGGCAATTTTTTCACGGTTAGCAAAATCTTCTGCGGGACCTTCTTTTAAGACTTGACCAAACTCTTTCCAGAAATTGTTGTAATTCTCTGGCTCGCCTTTCGCGAGTTTCGCCAACATATCCAATACACGTTTGGTTAAAGCGCCACGCATGCTGTCGATATTAGGGTCTTTCTGTAAAATTTCGCGCGACACGTTTAATGACAAATCGTTGGAGTCAACAACGCCTTTAATGAAACGCAAATACAAGGGCAAGAATTGCTCAGCGTCATCCATAATAAACGTGCGCTGAACGTACAATTTCAAACCACGTGAAGCATCGCGATTGTATAAATCAAAGGGCGCGCGTGAAGGCAAATACAGTAGGCTGGTGTAGTCCAAATTACCTTCTACACGGTTGTGGCTCCAGGTTAATGGCTCCGCATAGTCATGGCTTACATGCTTATAGAATTCTTTGTACTCTTCATCGGTAACATCACTGCGTGAACGAGTCCAAAGCGCAGTTGCTGTGTTAATAACTTCATCTTCAGACTCTTTTGCCTCTTCATCCACAGGAGTTTGTTTTTGCATAACAACGGGGATGGCAATATGGTCTGAATATTTTTTGATAATAGTGCGCAAGCGCCAATTATCGGCAAACTCCAAAGCATCGTCTTTTAAATGCAATTCAACGGTCATACCGCGTTGAGCTTTTTCTACAGTTTCTACCACAAATTCTGCATCGCCAGAACATTCCCAACGCACAGCTTCGTTAACTGGAGCACCAGCACGACGAGTGGTGACCACCACTTTATCGGCCACAATAAACGCCGAATAAAAACCCACACCAAATTGGCCAATAAGCTGCGCATCTTTTTTCTGATCGCCACTTAATTTTTGCATAAAGCTCGCAGTGCCAGATTTAGCGATAGTACCCAAGTTTTCAATCACCTCATCGCGCGTCATACCTATGCCGTTATCGCTGATGGTGATGGTTTTAGCATCTTTATCAAAGCTCACACGAATCTTTAACTCGGCATCGCCTTCGTATAAGTCGCCATTAGATACAGCTTCAAAGCGCAATTTATCTGCAGCATCCGATGCATTCGATACCAACTCACGTAAAAATATTTCACGATTTGAATAGAGTGAGTGAATCATCAAATGCAACAGTTGTTTAGCTTCAGTTTGAAAGCCGCGTGTTTCTTTGCGAGCATCTATGGTCATAATGGAACTCCTGATACGAATGAAATGCACAATAGCAGTGAACAATTTTTAGCCACGCACTTTTAGCATGGTACTAAAAACCTATGTACACAAAGTGGGGCAAATAGGGCAAATATCAAGGGGCAAGTAGAAAATTCAGGGGAGATTTGGCGGGCTTAGAAACAAAAAAGCCCGCAATTAGCGGGCTTTTGGGAAATTTGCACTTTTAAAAAGTGGTAGGACTATCCGGACTCGAACCGGAGACCCCCACCATGTCAAGGTGGTGCTCTAACCAACTGAGCTATAGTCCTATTACGAAGGCGCGCACTTTACCAGTTGCATCTAGCCCAATCAAGCAGGGATAATCATTTTCTCGCAATAACCCCCTGAGCTCAGCATGAGAATTGCAGTTACCGGTGCCAATGGTTTTATTGGGCCACAGCTTTGCCCCTATCTACAAGAGCAGCTAAAGGCAGACATAATCACTCTGACACGCTCGCCATCAACCATCGGCAATAAAGCACTCAGTTTTTCAGTCAGCGATGAACAATTAATCAGCGATCTAAGCCAAGTTGACTGCCTCATCCATTTAGCCGCTAGAGCGCACAGCAATGCCACCGCAGCCGATCTTGATCGCGATAACCTCGCGCTGAGCGAGCGCGTTGCAAAACTGGCTCTTGCTGCGAAGGTTGCGCGAGTTATCTATATAAGCAGTATTAAGGTCAATGGCGATAGCACCCAAGATCGCGCCCCTTTCACTGCGGATGAGACACCTCAACCCGACGATGACTATGGACGATCAAAATTAGCCAGCGAACTTATCCTAAAAAGATACTTTGCAAATACTCCAACAGAGCTAGTGATTATTCGCCCACCTTTAGTTTATGGCTCCAACAACAAAGGCAATTTAAAATCATTAGAAAAGCTCATCCGCTTGGGCCTACCCTTACCTTTTGCGAACCTAAACAATCAGCGCGATTTAGTTTCGATTGAAAACTTGTGTGCACTTATTTCTTTAACAGTTGCGCACCCACATGCAGCCAATCAAATTTTTTTAGTGAGCGATGGAATTTCACGCAACACAAAAGAAATCGTTGAGTTACTCGCTAAATATCAAAATAGACAACTAAGGTTTTTCAAAATGCCTAACTGGGTATTCGCTGTGCTAAAAAAATATAAACCGCAGGTAAGTGAGCGTTTGACCGGTAATTTACAGGTAGATATCACCAAAACTCGATCATTCCTAGACTGGAGCCCTGTTACCTAATGGGCATGCTTATCGGCTTATTCATTCTTTTATTTGCCTGCGGCTACCTATTAACGCAAGGCTTGATTCATTACGCACACAAAAAACAGTTGCTCGATATTGCTAATCATCGCAGCTCCCATACCCAAGCTACACCGAGAATTGGGGGGCTAAGTTTTGTAATACTCATCAGCATGCTTATAGCAGGTTATGCTGTGTTTATTAATAAAGAATCTACTGCGGCTATTTTAATTTTTATTCTCGCCCCCGCACTGATTGTTGCCATAACGGGATTATTAGATGATGTAATAAATCTGAGCCAGCGAGTTCGCTTCATATTATATTTTTTGAGTTCGCTGCTTGCTCTTGGCAATCTCAACTCTCTATTTGCGCAGCCCTTATGGATACTGGTAAGCGGTGGATTAATTTTAAGTTTGAGCCTTACTTGGCTAATCAATTTGTTTAATTTTATGGATGGAATTGATGGTATAGCAGCAAGCGAAAGCCTATTTGTACTCGCGGCACTCTCACTGTTTGCATATCAAGCCAGCGATATCGACTTAAATTACCTGCTTATACTTAGCACAGCACCTATCGCTGGTTTTTTAATGCTCAACTGGCAACCCGCACGTATTTTTATGGGGGATATTGGTAGTACTTTTTTAGGCGCACTCATTGGCTGCCTATGTTTTTATATGATTAATGCAAAATTCATCACCTTTTATTCGGTCGTTATTTTACTGGCAGCATTCGTGGTAGATGCAACCTGGACCCTATCCTATCGTTTAGCTACAGGGCAAAAATGGTATCAAGCTCATCGCAGCCACAATTACCAAATCTTGGCGCGTAAACTTAGCTCCCATAGCAAAGTCACTAGTCGCTATTCTCTTATTAATATAGGCTGGCTATTGCCCCTTGCACTTGCAGCCCAGCACTATCAACAGCACGCATTACTCATTACTACAATTTCTTTATTACCTTTGATATTACAGTGCTTTATAATCGGCGCTGGCAAACACGACCACAACTAGCACAATGATGCAGTTCACAGGCAACACCAAGCCCCAAAGAAGATGCTCATATGAATAGCTTGCTCGCTAAATTTCTGAATGCACCTCGCCCCGTAAAACGCGCCATTAGCGTTACCTATGACATTCTGGCCATTTCAACCGCCTTTTATTTGGCCTATGTCCTACGCTTGAGCCAACTAGAGTTTCACTTCAGTATTAATGAAATTCTCTGCTTATTAACAACAATTGTTATTTCTATCGCGCTCTTTATCCGCATGGGACTGTATCGCGCCATATTGCGCTATATTCCACCACAGGCGATTGGAACAATTTTAATAGGTATTATTGCCTCGAGCTTTGCGATGATTGCAGCCGGCTTTTATCTCCATGCATTTTTACCACGGTCAGTACCTGTTATTTACTCTTTTATCGCACTGTTCTTAATTGGTTTACCGCGCTTGATGTTTCGCAGTCTGCTGCAATTTTTTACGCCTAAGGGCAATGCTAATATTATTATTTATGGTGCTGGCGAATCCGGTCATTATTTAGCATCTCAACTTAATAAAAGTGTTCAATACAAAGCCGTAGCCTTTGTCGATGACAATGAAAAACTACACAAAAGTAATTTACGCGGCATTAAAGTCTACAGCCCGAATGACTTACCCAATTTGATCAAAAAGCATAAAGTCAGCAAAATATTATTAGCACTGGATACATCATCACAGCAACAAACTGTCAATATTGTTCGCAGGCTAGAAAAGTTATCTGTGCAAGTACAAGCGATTCCACCGCTTAATGATTTAATTAATGGTGTTGCGCAAGTCGATGAATTTCGCTCGATTCAAATCGAAGAATTACTGGGCCGCGAACCTGTTGCACCCGCCAAATCTTTGCTAGAAATTAACATCACTCAAAAAGTGGTGATGGTTACGGGTGCAGGCGGGTCAATCGGCTCTGAAATTTGCCGCCAAGTCCTCGCCTTAAAACCAACAGCCATCATATTATTTGAACGCTGCGAATTTAACCTTTATCAAATAAATGACGAGCTTTCTGCGCTTATTAAAGATGATTCCGTAAAAATATACCCCATTCTCGGTTCCATTAATAATGAAGCCTTACTTGAAAATGTTATGAAATCATTTCAAGTCACTACGCTCTACCATGCGGCGGCATATAAACATGTACCATTAGTGGAATATAATATTTTAGAGGGAACCAACAATAATTTATTTGGCACTTATAAAACTGCTAGAGCAGCTATAGCCGCAAAGGTAGAAAACTTTGTATTAATCTCATCGGACAAAGCTGTGCGCCCCACCAATGTAATGGGGGCAACCAAGCGTTTAGCGGAGCTGACCCTACAAGCTCTCGCAACACAGGATCACAGCACTACATTTAGCATGGTACGTTTTGGCAACGTATTAGACACTTCTGGCAGTGTTGTCCCCAAGTTTCGTGAACAAATTAAAAAAGGTGGCCCAATAACAGTTACTCATCCAGACATCACTCGTTACTTTATGACCATTAGCGAAGCTGCGCAGTTAGTTATTCAAGCGGGAGCCATGGCAAAAGGGGGCGATGTATTTGTATTGGAAATGGGCGAACCCGTTAAGATTGTTGACCTCGCCACTGAAATGGTGTTTTTATCAGGCCATACGATTAAATCAGAAACAAATCCTGATGGTGATATAGAAATAAAATTTACAGGATTAAGGCCGGGCGAGAAACTCTATGAAGAGCTATTGGTTGGCGACAACTGCGAAGGCACAGAACACGCACGCATTATGCGTGCTCATGAACAAGCAATACCCATGTTTGAGCTGGAGTCTTATTTGGCACTCCTTCAAAAGTATATCGAAACATTTAGTCACAAAGAAATCTTTAATGCCTTAAAACAACCATTTATTGGATTCAACGGATCGACTGGCACTGAAGACCTACTGCACTATATTCGTCACACCAATGTCGTTCAACTCAAAACCAATAAACAAACCAAATAGATGAACGAACATATAATTGAAGCTACAACATTAAGTGTAAGCTGCGTGATTTATGACACTGGTTATGATGTTTTAGCCACCACAATAAAATCGTTACATAATGCCATTCAGGAAGCCCTAAAACAGAACAGCCTAAACAACTGCACTTTTTATTTAATTAACAACCACCCCACTACGCCTGACTCATTTCAACAGTCAGCAGCACTCGCCCAAAGCCTTTTCAGCGATATTGAAATTATTAATGGACATGGAAATATCGGTTATGGTCGCGCCAATAATTTAGCCATTCACAACTCCAATTCTGAATTTCACCTCATTTTAAATCCAGATGTGAAATTAGATTTACTTAGTTTAAACGAGGGCATTACATTTTTAATGCGGCATCAAGATGTAGACTTGGTGGCCCCCCACGCAATCAATAATCATGGCGAAAACGAATATCTAGCCAAACGCATGCCCAATCCGCTCATAATTTTCTTAAGGGGTATAAATAGCCCGTTATTGAATAAAGTTTTTAAACGACAATTAGATTGGTATACATATAGGGATAAACTACCGACAAGCGACCCCCTTGAGATTGAACTCGCCAGCGGTTGTTTTATGCTGTGCAGAACCAAAATATTGAAAAATTTAGGCGGCTTTTCGCCAGAGTATTTTTTGTATTTTGAAGATTTTGATTTGTCGAGGAAAATGGCAAAAAAAATATTATTGCCATCCATGCGTATTACTCATCTAGGCGGGAACACCGCACGAAAGGGACTTCAACACATTAAGCTATTTCTAAAATCTTATCTAATATTTTTGACATCAAGCAAAAGACCAAACTAGGCGTTTTGAATACTCTCATTCACACGATCACGCATCTCTTTGCCTGGCTTAAAATGAGGCACATATTTACCCTCAAGAGTCACAGACTCTCCGGTTTTAGGATTGCGTCCTGTACGCGGGGCACGATAATGAAGAGAGAAGCTACCAAAGCCACGTATTTCAATACGCTCGCCAGCAGCCAAAATATCAGACATGAAATCGAGGAGGAGCTTTACAGCAAGCTCCACATCTTTCACAGGCAATTGATTTTGTTTTTCAGAGATATATTCGATAAGTTCCGATTTTGTCATGGCCTATACTCTTGTTAGATAGCGGCAAGCAAAATTTTCTGCAATCCTTTTCCAATTCAATTGAAAAACAGTAGAACTCAAGATGCAGTATTTAAAACGCTATAAACTTTCTAATCAAACTCAATTAATCTGACATGAAATTTATACTGGTTTAAAAACATAGACTCAAAAACAACAACAGCTAGAGCAAGTCTAGCTGTTGTTTTGCAAAATTATTCTTT
>DAOORH010000049.1:11706-12926 GCA_035389145.1 Cellvibrio sp. | reverse complement strand
AAAAAAGTGGGCGGCGTTGCAGTTATTGATCCAGATTTATTGGATGAAGTAACAGCATTGGTTGAATGGCCAAATGCACTGACCGGGAAATTTGAGGAGCGTTTCTTGGTGGTTCCGGCAGAAGCTTTGATTGCTTCCATGAAAGAACACCAAAAATATTTCCACGTGGTTGATGCGAGCGGCAAGTTAATGCCTAACTTCATCACTGTGGCAAATATCGCAAGCAAAGATCCATCGCAAATTATTGACGGTAACGAGCGCGTCATTCGCCCTCGCTTGTCTGATGCGGCTTTCTTTTTTGAAACCGATAAAAAAACCACTCTGGCAGCATTGCGCGAGCGTTTAAAAACTATCGTATTCCAAGCGCAGCTTGGTACGGTTTATGAAAAAACGGAACGCGTAGCCAAGCTTGCAAAATTGATTGCAGCACAATTAAAAGCCGATGAAACTTCTGCCGTGCGCGCTGGCGAATTGTGCAAGTCCGATTTGGTGACCAATATGGTCGGCGAATTCGACAATATGCAAGGTATTGCGGGCTATTACTACGCACTGAACGATGGTGAAAATACCGAAGTCGCCGCCGCCATGAACGAGCAATATTTGCCACGTTTTGCAGGCGATGCATTACCTGAAACAATCACCGGCGCGATTATCGCCTTGGCAGATCGTTTAGATACCATCAGCGGTATTTTCGGTATTGGCCAACAGCCAACCGGCTCAAAAGATCCCTTCGCATTACGCCGTGCAAGTATTGCAGTTCTTCGTATTTTGGTTGAAAAGAATCTCGCGCTCGATTTGCGTGAGCTTTTAACCTTTGCAAAAAACCAACACAACAACTTAACAGTTGGCGACGAATTAGTTGAACAAGTGCTTAGCTATATGCTCGACCGTTTCCGCGCCTTCTATGAAGACGCTAAAATTCCAGCGGAAGTGTTCCAAGCCGTTACCGCGAAACAATTATCGCAGCCGCTGGATATTAATCAGCGCGTACTTGCGGTACATGAATTTAGTAAATTACCGCAAGCGCAAGCCTTGGCTGCTGCTAACAAGCGTGTTTCTAATATTCTTAGTAAACAAAATGCATCCAGCAATGCGGTGATTCATTCTGATTTATTGAAGGAAGAAGCCGAAATCAATCTCGCGCGTGCCATTAGTGCGAAAGCAGAATTGGTAACGCCTTTGTTCGATAAGCGCGAATACACCAAAGCCTTGGCTGCACT
>DAOORH010000049.1:0-11606 GCA_035389145.1 Cellvibrio sp. | reverse complement strand
TGAGTAATCCATGAAACTTATCATCCTCGACCGCGACGGCGTTATAAATCACGACAGTGCAGACTATATAAAATCTGCAGATGAATGGGTTGCTATTGATGGCAGCATTGATGCTATCGCACGCTTGCACAAAGCGGGCTTTACCGTGGTCGTTGCCACCAATCAGGCAGGTTTAGCAAAAGGGAAATTTGATCTAGATGATCTTGAAGCTATGCATGAAAAACTAACGCAATTAGTTGAAGAGCAAGGTGCAGAACTCGGCGCAATTTTTTATTGCCCACATCACCCAGACGATAAATGCAAATGCCGCAAACCCATGCCGGGCATGGTGGATGCGATTGAAGCAGAATTTAATATTTCTGCCGAAGGTTTTTATTTTGTGGGTGATAGCCTGCGCGATTTGCAAGCCGCCTCTACCAAAGGATGCAAACCCATTTTAGTGAAAACCGGCAATGGCGAGAAAACGCTAGCCCAATTAGCCGACGTAACTTTGCAAACAGATACTCCCACAATGATGCCAGACCAAGTGCAAGTCTTTGAAGATTTAGCTGCTGCTGCAGATTTTGTTATCGCTAGTGATTCGGGTAATTAAGTTGAAAAACATCGTGCTCTACATTCGCAGTTTTTTATTCATTGTTGTTCATGGCCTAACCGGTGCACTGTTTGGTTTAATCGCTGTCCTCATTCGCCCGTTCTTACCTTATTCATGGCGTTGGCGGATTGTCACACTGTGGAATCGTTTCGTCATGGTGTGGATTTATATTTGCTGCGGTGTGAAATTTACTATCGTCGGCAAGCGCCATCTTGATCGTTACCCGTGTGTTGTTTTAGCGAAACATCAAAGCACTTGGGAAACCATGTTCCTGCAATATTATTTTGGACCCGTGAGCACCATTCTCAAAAAGGAATTATTGCGCATTCCTTTTTTTGGTTGGGGCTTAGCGAGTTTACGCCCGGTGGCAATTGATCGCAGCAACCCCATTCAAGCTTTAAAAGATGTAAAAGCCAAAGGTATTGAGCGTTTAAAAGAAGGCAACAACTTATTAATTTTTCCTGAAGGCACACGTATGCCCTTGGGCACGGTTGGCAACTATGCACGCAGCGGCGCCGATATTGCGATTAGCGCAGGTGTACCGGTTATTGCCGTTGCGCATAACGCCGCAGAATGTTGGCCCCATAAACATTTTTTAAAATATCCCGGCACCATCACCGTTGTGTTGAGCGAGCCGATTGAAACAGCGGATAAAGATCGCAAAGAATTGACCGAAACGGTTAAGAATTGGATTGAAGGTGAAATTAAAAAAATGCCTACTGCACGTAAGGATGGTGTGCGCACTTGGGTAGATGCTAAATCGGAAGAGTAATAGTTGATTTGTACGGGATAGTAAAAGCGCAGATCTAAAACGGTTCAGCATTTGCAAAAATGCTAAGCGTTTTTGTATTTTTGAATGGAGTTATTTACAACAGATAGGCTAAGGGTATTGAGCTGGGAGGGTAAAACTTCGCGGTTGGTGTTTTGCAATCTGTTATAGATTATTGTTTGCAAACACCACCACGATTGTTATTAATTATTGTTGTTGCCACTGGTTGTACTCAGTTGGTGTTGCGCACTTTAACGACACAAAAATCAATTATCCAGCATTAATTTTCAAGTGTGTACTTAGGAAACACCTTTTTAGTTATAAGCAAAAAATGAGTACTTAGTTGGCAAAAATGCTACCCATTTCTCACGTTATCGCCCTTATTCAAGCAGGCATATCACTGAAAAATTGGCCCGACTGCTAAAGTAGCTTCGATCATCACTTCAATAAAGGACTTTGCCATGCACAACTATCCCTTAGTATCCAGCCTCGTCATTGGCCTTATCGCCTTACTCCATGTGTATATTCTGGTATTGGAAATGTTTCTGTGGGACAAACCCGCGGGCCGCCGGGCTTTTGGCCACAGCCAAGAGATGGCCAGCCTTTCCAAAGTCTTAGCGGCTAACCAAGGTTTGTATAACGGTTTTCTGGCGGCAGGGTTGTTTTGGGGGCTGTATTTGGGCGAGGCCGGCTTTGATATTAAGGTCTTTTTCCTCGGCTGTATTTTGATGGCAGGCGTCTACGGTGGCATTACCGCCAAAATGAAAATTATCTATATTCAGGCCGTGCCCGCCGCCCTTGGCTTGGCGTTTTTATTTCTCGATCTCTAAGCCCAGATTTTCGCTGGTGTAGGCCGATTCAACCCCCTGTAATCGGCCTAGAGAAGCAAGCCATAACCCGCTAGAATAGCCGTATTCACCCCGTTCCTTATTCCCCCTGAGAAGTGATCGCGCTATGACAGCCCCAAAGAAACCTACTGTGCTCCTCATCCTCGATGGCTATGGCTATTCGGAAAAAACCAAATACAACGCGATTGCCGCTGCACATAAGCCGGTGTTCGATAAACTCTGGGCCAACAACCCCAAAAGTCTGATTGAAACTTCTGGCCTTGCCGTGGGCTTGCCCGAAGGCCAAATGGGCAACAGCGAAGTGGGTCATATGACCCTCGGCGCTGGCCGCGTGGTTTACCAAAGTTTTACGCGCGTAAACAAAGCCATTAGCGATGGCGATTTCTTTACCAACCCGGTTTATGTACAAGCGATTGATAGCGCTATTGCCAGCGGCAAAGCAGTCCATATTCTCGGTTTGCTTTCTGAAGGTGGTGTTCACAGCCACCAAGACCATATTTACGCCATGATGAAAATGGCCGTACAACGCGGCGCGAAAGACGTTTATTTGCACGCATTCCTCGATGGCCGCGATTGCGCACCGCGCAGCGCAGAGTCGTCGTTGCAAAAAGCCCAGGATTTATTTAAAGAATTAGGTACCGGTCGCATTGCTTCTATTGTTGGCCGATACTTCGCACTCGACCGCGACAACCGTTGGGATCGCGTAAAACAAGCTTACGATGTGATGGTGACTGGCGATGCAGAATTCGACGCACTCACTGCGGTGGATGGTTTAAAAGCCGCCTACGAGCGCGGTGAAAATGATGAGTTTGTGAAAGCGACTGTAATCTGCGCTGAGGACGAAGAAGTGGCCACGATTAACGATGGCGACTCGGTAATTTTTATGAACTTCCGCCCCGACCGCGCACGCGAAATTACCAACGCCCTAATCGAAGAAGGCTTCACGGGTTTTGAGCGTGAATTGCATCCGGAAATTGCGCACTTCGTACAAACTACCGAATACGCTTCTAGCATCAAAGCGCCTATCGCATTTCCGCCCGAAGATTTAACCAATTCATTTGGCGAATATATTTCTGGTTTGGGCAAAACCCAATTACGTATCGCCGAAACTGAAAAGTACGCGCACGTAACTTTCTTTTTTAACAGCGGCAATGAAACTGTTTACCCAGGTGAAGATCGTATTTTGGTTCCATCACCACAAGTCGCTACTTACGATTTGCAACCCGAAATGAACGCGCCCATTGTTACTGACAAATTGGTAGAAGCAATTGAATCCGGCAAATACGACGCGATTATTTGCAACTACGCCAACTGCGATATGGTCGGTCACTCCGGCATTATGGAAGCAGCAACCAAAGCCGTAGAAGCGATTGATATTTGTTTAGGCCGCGTATTGGCTGCGGTAGAAAAAGTGGGCGGCGAAGCCTTAATTACTGCTGACCACGGCAACGTTGAAGAAATGTTTGACGAAGAAACTGGTCAAGCAAACACCCAACACTCTACGCTGCCAGTGCCCTTTATTTTCTGCAGTTCACGCAAGGGTACTATTGCACCCGGCGGTTCGTTAGCAGATGTTGCACCCACTATGTTGGCGTTAATGGGTATTCCACAGCCGGCAGAAATGACGGGTAAAAATTTAATTACGTTAGAATAATAAAACCCCCTCGGCAACTGCATCCTGCGTGACTCTACCTCCCGCATCCATGCAGTCGTCCCAACCTCCCCCTTGAAAAGCGGGGAGGAGCTGGATGCACTGAGCAATCAATTTTGCTCTAGTTTCAAAGAACTAAAACCGACAGCAACTCCCTGTAAAGTTTAGAAGGGAGTAAAGCCCCTCCCTCTTTTCAAGGGGGAGGTTGGGAGGGGGTTAAATTCCTCACAACACATCCGGAAATTCCATGAAAAAACTTCTTTGTTTAAGTTTATTTTCCATGCTGCTTGTCATCTCGCCCAGTGCGCTGAGCGATGAAAAAGCCGACATGGCGAAATTGCAGAAAGATATTGCCGATCTACAAAAAGAATTAAAGAAAGTGCAGGGCGCGCGCAGCAATGTGCAGCAAGAACTGCAAAAAAATGAAACACAAATGAGCGAGCTACAAAAGAAAGTTGAAAAAATTCAACAGGAAATAAACAGCCAAGACAAGCAAATTGAAAACTTAAACCAAGAGCGCGGCAATTTGGAAAAAGCCCGTGCAAAGCAACAAGCCCAAGCCGCTGAGCAGGTACGTGCTGCTTATCAGCTTGGGCAACAACCACAGTTCAAAGTTTTCTTGAATCAAGAGTCGCCTGAACGTATTTCACGCATGATGAAATACCACAGTTTTTTTATGGCCGCGCACGCCGAGAAAATGAAAAAATATCTCGATACGATTGCGCAGCTTAATGAGCTCCAACCACAAATCGCGCAAAAAACCGCAGAGCTCAGTGCGATAAAGGAAGAATTGAGTAAACAGCAAGCGAGCTTGCAAAATGCGCAAGCGCAGCGCAAACAAACACTCGCAAAAATTAATACAACGATTTCCAGCAAAGATAAAGCCCTGCAAGATATGCAGGAAGATCGCCGCCAATTGCAGGCGCTTTTGCAAAAAGTAACGCGCGCCACCAACAGTTTGGCCGCTGCACCTCGCTATGTACCGCTACCATCGGCTGGCGAAAAATTTAGTTCGCGCAAAGGCCGCTTGCCTTGGCCAACCCAAGGCCGCATTGCACACGGATTTGGCAGCAGCCAAGTTGAAGGGCAATTGCAGTGGAATGGCGTTTTGATTAGCGCCAGCTCTGGCCAACAAGTAAAAGCCGTGCACTATGGCCGCGTAGTATTTGCCGATTATTTTCGCGGTCAAGGCTTGTTAGTAATTGTGGATCACGGTGAAGGTTATTTAAGCCTTTACGCACACAATCAGCACTTGCACATAAAAGCAGGCGATGCTGTGAAAGCGGGCGAAGCTATCGCCAGTGTGGGCAATACCGGCGGACAAAATGAAGCGGGTTTGTACTTTGAAATTCGTTATCAAGGCAAAGCGATTGATCCTGCGGCTTGGTTAGCGCGCGCTTAATTAAATGTTCTATTTTTGGTTTTAGTCGTTATGGGCGCAGCACGCGCTTTTCGGAGATGTAAATGTTGTGCCTTTCCAAACTAAGCACTCTTTCCAAACTAAGCGCCCATAAAAATCAATGGAGTCTGACCCCTTTGATTCTGTTGAGTTTTCTCGCCTTAAGCAACGTGGCTCACGCCGCTGCTGTCGTTGAAAAGAAAAAAGTCAGTGCCAACGAAGGCCTCTTACCGCTCGACGAATTACGCACTTTTACCCGCGCTTACGATCACGTTCGCACCAGTTATGTAGAAGAAATCAGCGATGCCAAAATGCTGGAATTCGCCATCAAAGGCATGATCGCCGAACTTGACCCGCACTCGGCATATCTTGATAAAGAAGCTTATGCAGAACTCCAAGCCACCACTAGCGGTGAATTTGGCGGTGTAGGTTTGGAAGTGGGTATGGACGATGGTGCGATCAAAGTCATTACGCCGCTGGACGGTTCGCCATCGCAAAAAGCCGGTATTAAACCGGGCGATATAATCGTGCGCATCGACGATCAGCTGATGAAAGGCAAAACCCTTACCGATGCCACCCGCCTTATGCGCGGCCCCAAGGACACCCCCATCAAAATTAGCTTGCAACGTAAAGGCGTGGATGACCCTATAGACGTGGTGGTTCTGCGCGATTTAATCCATGTGCAAAGCGTTATCGTTAAACCCGTTGCGGATGAATATTTGTACATTCGCATCGCCCAATTTCAAACCAATACCGGTCGCGATTTTAGCGAGCGCCTGCGCGAAGGCCTCAAAACCTACCCGAAGACCAAGGGCTTAGTATTGGATTTGCGCAACAATCCTGGCGGTGTATTGCAGGCCTCGATAGATGTTGCCGATGCTTTTTTAGAAAGCGGTACAGTGCTCTACACCAAAGGCCGCATGGAAAATAGCAGTGTCAGCTATGCGGCGACAGCAGGTGATCTCGCCAGTGGCTTGCCGCTGGTAACTCTTATCAATAGCGGCTCTGCTTCGGCATCGGAAATTGTTGCAGGCGCGCTGCAAGACCATAAACGCTCCATCATTATGGGCACCCGCAGCTTCGGCAAAGGTTCGGTACAAACCGTTATCCCCATCACCGAAGACCGCGCCATCAAGCTCACTACCGCGCTCTATTACACCCCCAATGGCCGCTCCATCCAAGCCAAGGGTATAGAACCCGATGTACGCTTGGAGAAAATGACCAGTGGCGTCGGCCAAAAAGCGGCTATAGCCGAGGCCGATTTGGCGGGGCACCTCAAAAATAAAGATGGGCAAGATATTGGCAGCGGAACCCGTGAGCGTGAAGGTGTCGTGAGTGAGGACATCCTCAAAGACAACCAAGTATCAGATGCCATTAACCTCCTTAAAGGTCTGCACATCCTCGGGCAGCAAGCGCCAGCCACTGAAACTAATGGTGACGCCAAGCCGCAGGATAAGAAGTAAGCATGCTAAAAGCGCTGTGCCCGTGGCTGCTTGCGCTTAGTTATTGGTTCAGCGCAGGCACACAGGCCGAAGCGCGCCTTGCCATTATTATTGACGATATCGGCTACAACAAAGCCCAAAGCGAGCGCGCTGCGCGTTTAAATGGCAAGTTCACCCTCGCGGTTTTACCCTTCACTCCCCACGGTTTAAGCAGTGCGCAGCTCGCTCATAAGAGCGGCAAAGAACTGATGCTTCACTTGCCCATGAGCGCGCTTAAGAACCAATATCTCGGCAAAGGCGGTCTCGTCACCGGTATGGAAAAAGCTACTTTCCTCAATATTATTCGCCAAGACTTAGCCAGTATCCCACATATTAAAGGCGTGAATAATCATATGGGCAGCCGCCTCACCCAAGAGGCAGAGCCCATGCAGTGGTTAATGACAGAATTGCGCCCGCGCGGGCTCTACTTTGTGGATAGCCGCACCAGTGCCCAAACCAAAGCCTTCGATATCGCCAAGAGCCACCAAGTACCCAGTTTGAAGCGCGATGTTTTTTTAGACGATAACAATGACGCCAGTACCATAGAAGCTGAGCTTAAACGTGCGATTAAATTGGCGCGCGAACGAGGCGCGGCGGTTGCGATAGGTCACCCCTATCCCGCCACTTTAGACGTTCTAGAACGAATAGAACCTTTGCTGCAAAAACAAGGAGTTAAGCTGGTTTATGCGTCTCAATTAGTGCCTCCAGTCGCCAAGAGAGCGTCACCTAAAAGTGCACCTAGTGTGCTTAGCGATGAGGGCTTCCCCTTTTGTCCTGTACCACCAACAGCCCTTTTGTTTAAATTAGAAACAGATGTTGATTCGTACGACAAACTCGGTATTATGCCCAAACAATTTTTTGGTTATTAAATAATCTCGTTTTAATGCTAACTAAGTATATTCAGAAGATTTATTTAGTGTTTATAATCAGACTAGGTTCAGCTTTTTTGCGAACCTAGAGTTAAGGAAAGTCGCCGCAAGGCACCACGATCACTGAGGGGTTCAAGATGGCTACATTCAACCGTGCGGGCGAACTAGGTTCAGTACCTGATCGTAACGGCCGCTTTTTACAGAAAGACGATTACTGGTACTATACAACCCGCGAAGGCGTGGATATTGGCCCCTTTGATACTCGCGCTGATGCCGAAGTGGGTGTTGGTGAATTTATTGATTTTATCTGTGCATCGGAACCCAAAGTAGTCGATATTCTTAAGCAATATCGCGCCGCTTAATCCGGTCATAGCAGTTGTTTTAGCTCCAATAGAATGCAAAAGGGCGCTCATTGAGCGCCCTTTTTTATGCTTGGCTTTTAATGTTAGTTTTTTGCTTACAAACGCACTTCAATACCTTGAGCACGCATAAACTCTTTCGCCTGCGGCACTGTGTATTCACGGAAGTGAAAAATGCTCGCCGCTAAAACTGCATCGGCACGGCCCAAAGTCACGCCATCTACCAAATGCTGCAAATTACCTACACCGCCAGAGGCAATCACCGGCACGGCTACAGCATCGCTTATCGCTCGGGTTACACCTAAGTCATAACCGGCTTTGGTGCCATCGCCATCCATACTGGTCAGCAAAATCTCGCCCGCACCGTATTCCGCCATGCGAATCGCCCATTCCACCGCGTTAATACCGGTAGGCTTGCGGCCGCCGTGAGTGAAAATCTCCCAGCGCGGCTCTTCGCCGTCTTTACTGACTTTCTTGGCGTCAATCGCCACCACAATACACTGAGCACCAAAGCGGTCGGATGCTGCCTTTACAAAATCCGGGTTAAACACCGCCGCTGAGTTAATGCCCACCTTATCCGCACCGGCATTTAGCATAGTGCGAATATCATCCACCGTGCGAATACCACCGCCGACGGTGAGCGGGATAAACACTTCGCTGGCGATTTTTTCCACCGTATGCACAGTGGTATCGCGGCCTTCGTGGGTAGCGGTAATGTCCAAAAAGGTAATCTCATCTGCACCTTCTTGGTTGTAGCGCTTGGCAATTTCCACCGGATCACCCGCATCGCGGATATCCAGAAACTGCACACCTTTAACCACGCGGCCGTTGTCTACATCGAGGCAGGGTATAATGCGTTTTGCGAGTGCCATATATTCGAATCCAATAAAACCAATTAGTTTTTGAGTGGTAATGCCCAGAGCAAGCCTTGGGTGATAAATGTCGGATAGACCGACAAGTGGCCTTCATCGGGGATCACACGGGTGGTGAGCTGCAACTGAGGATAGCGCCTCTCTTGCAAATGTTTATCTAACGCCAACATATTTTTGACCATGCCATTATCGGGGCCTTTTTCTTCAGCACCTGTGGCCATAAATACTTTTGCTTTCAGGTCTCTATGTGTTTTTGCGTAATCGGCTTCAATACTAAACATGACTTTATCGCCATACCACAGTGACGGGCTGCCAATTAAATAATAATCAAATAAATTCGGCTGGGTGAATAGAATATAAGTACCCAACAAGCCACCGTAAGAATGTCCGGCATAGATTTTTCTATTCGGATCTACCGAGTAATGGCTCATTAAATAGGGCAGCAATTCTTGTGCGATAAATTGCACATAAAGATTAGCTTGGCCCGGTTCTGATTGCGCTTCTTTGTTATTAGGTGTTTCAGTGGATGAGACGGTAGGAGTGAATTCGCGTGCACGACTCCTACTAACATCGTCGCCTTTTGAATATGAAATGCCAACGATAATAGACTGTTCATAGACTTGGTTTCGTTCGCTCATCCGCCAATTGATGCTGCTCACCAATGGGAACGCATAGTAGCCATCGGTTAGCACCACTAATGGAAACTTTTTATCTGAAATCTTGCCGTAGTTTTCTGGGAGTTTGATGTAGATTTCATAATCTTTGCCATTCGCCTTAGCGTGGAAATCGATAACTTCCGAGCGATCCAAGGTGTAAGGGCGGTGAGTCTGTGCTTCTACTGAAAACGCCCTCGGCGAGACTAAGAAAACACTAAGCGCTGTTATTTTTACTAAAGCTTTCCACAACATGACTGGCTCAACTTGAGGCGAGAAGAAATCTACACTTTGGCTTTCAAGGGAAATCGTTCAGGGTTTTCAATCATTTCTTCGGTCAAATCCACATCCATATCTGGCCAATAAAAATGACCAAAGGATTGCTCGTCAACATTTAAAATCGCACTTATTGGCTGGTCTTTGAACCACGGAAAGTCTTCATAAGACATGAAGAGTTCTTTGTTGCGGGTAAGCAGCCACACTCCATGCGTAGAAATATGGGTAACTTCAACCACCGAAGTGTTCGTGCCAAGCGTTGATAAGCTCATGGTAGTGAACCTCAATAAGTGATTCGATTTCTTTCAATTGCTGCCGAGAGTAATGGTGATTGCGAGCAAGTTCAATTTCAGGCTTAAGCCAAAATTTTGCTTCGCCATCACCGGAAACCACATGTACATGAACACGCTCTTCTTCACGTGAAAAGAAGAAAAAGCGATAACCTTTTTCTCTGAAGACGGTTGGGCTCATAGAGGTTCCGATTAATTAATTCGCATCGCAATAAGCCTGTGCTTCCGCCATGGTCAATGTACCTTCGTAAATCGCGCGACCGGTAATTGCACCGCAAATACCTTTGTGAGATTCAGCTTTAAGGGCAATGATGTCATCCATGTTAGTCACGCCGCCGGAGGCGATAATTGGAATGCTAGATGCCTGAGCCATAGCCACGGTGGCTTGCACATTCACGCCTTGCATCATGCCGTCACGGGCAATGTCGGTGTAAACGATGCTGCTTACGCCGTCTTGCTCAAAGCGTTTAGCGAGTTCGCTAGCTTGGATATTTGACACTTCCGCCCAACCATCGGTCGCCACCCAACCGTCTTTTGCGTCGAGGCCGACGATGATATGACCGGGGAATTGCTTACACATATCAGTTACAAACTGCGGCTCTTTTACGGCTTTGGTGCCGATAATCAAATACTGCACGCCCGCATTGAGGTAGTACTCAATAGTTTCGGCGCTGCGGATACCGCCGCCGATTTGAATCGGCAAATTGGGGTAAGCTTTGGCGATAGCAGTTACCACGCCGCCATTCATCGGCTTGCCTTCAAAGGCACCGTTCAGATCTACAAGGTGCAAACGGCGGCAGCCTTGCTCAACCCATTGTGCGGCCATGGCAACTGGATCGTCAGAGAACACGGTGGAATCGTCCATTAAGCCTTGGCGTAAACGTACACATTGGCCGTCTTTTAAATCAATGGCGGGGATAATTAGCATTTCAACATCTCATTTAAATCGGAAACCGTTAAATCCCTCCCAGCCTCCCTTTTACAAAGGGAGGAGCGACTCCCCTTTGATTCAGAAGGAGGTGGTCGGGTTGAAATTCTTCCCCCTTTGAAAAAGGGGGATTGAGGGGGATTTAGCTTTTACCATCCCAATGTAAAAAATTCTTCAACAACTGCAAGCCAGCGGTGTGACTCTTTTCGGGGTGGAATTGCACCGCGAATAAGTTATCGCGTGTCAGCGCTGCGTGAAATTGCACGCCGTAGTCGCAGGTTGCGGCAACTAAGCCAGCTTCTTCCGCTAATACATAAAAACTGTGCACGAAGTAAAAGCGGCTGTCTTGCGCAATATCCGCCCAAAGTGGGTGATCGTTGTGATTAACTTGATTCCAACCCATATGGGGGACTTTCAAATGGTTTCCAGCTGCATCTTGGTGATGTTCGCCGAAGAAGCGCACTTTTCCCGGCAAAATACCGATGCAATCCACACCGTTATTTTCTTCGCTGTGATCCATCAAGGCTTGCAGGCCCACACAAATGGCGAGCACAGGCTTGCCGGTGGCGATCTGTTCGCGCAGCAACTTATCGAAACCGAGACGTTTAATTTCCGCCAT
>DAOORH010000048.1:0-12974 GCA_035389145.1 Cellvibrio sp. | reverse complement strand
GGTTAAAGATTGATGCCGCCAAAGGACATAAAACCCAAAGACATTAAACCCACCGTAATGAAGGTAATGCCCAACCCACGGAGACCATGTGGAACGTCGCTGTATTTTAGCTTTTCGCGAATACCGGCTAAGGCCGTAATCGCCAAGGCCCAACCTGCCCCTGAACCCAAACCGTACACAATACTTTCGCTAAAGTTGTATTCACGCTCCACCATAAAGAGTGCGCCCGCCATGATCACGCAGTTCACGGTAATCAGCGGCAGAAACACACCGAGTGCGCCGTAGAGTGCAGGAAAAAACTTATCCAACACCATTTCTAAAATTTGCACGACTGCCGCGATTACACCGATATAAACCACTAAACCTAAAAAGCTTAAATCCGTATCGGGATAACCTGCCCAAGCCAAAGCACCGCTTTTTAATACATTGGTATAAATAAGGTTGTTGAGCGGAACAATAATGGTTTGCACCACGATAACCGCAATACCCAAACCTAAAGCAGCGTTTACCTTTTTAGAGATCGCCAGAAACGAACACATACCTAAAAAGAAGGCGAGCGCCATATTTTCAATAAACATGGCTCGAATAAATAAACTTAAGTAATGTTCCATCAGTGCGCCCCCTTCTTGGTATTAGGCGCAATGAAAAACTGATCTTTTTCTTGTTGCGATGTCTTCCAAGTGCGCAGCCCCCAAATTAAAAAGCCGATGATAAAAAACGCACTGGGCGCCAATAGCAAGAGACCATTGGGTACATACCAACCGCCATCTGTAACCAGCGGTAATATTTCTACGCCGAACCACTTACCGGAACCAAAGAGTTCACGAATAACCGCCATCGCAAATAAAATCGCGCTATAACCCAAACCGTTGCCCAACCCATCCAAGAAACTTTCCCACGGGGGATTTTTCATGGCAAAGGCTTCAGCGCGCCCCATCACAATACAGTTGGTCATAATCAGGCCGATAAACACCGACATTTGTTTGCTGATGTCGTACACCACTGCTTTAAGCACCTGATCTACCAAGATCACCAAAGTACCAATAATAGTCATTTGAATAATGATGCGAATGGAGTTGGGAGCATGATTGCGCACCATGGATACAAACAGGTTTGAAAAGGCTGTTACCAGCGTTAAACCTATGCACATAACCAAGGTGGACTTAAGGCTGTTGGTTACCGCCAAGGCCGAGCAAATACCAAGAATTTGCAGCGCAATGGGGTTATTTTTAAAAACAGGGTCAAATAATAACTCTTTTGTTTTCATAGTGTTGCCGCTCCACTCTTAAGGTGGTTTAAGAAGTTTTTATAGCCATTCTCACCCAACCAGAATTGCACCATATTATCCACACCTTTACTGGTTAGGGTTGCGCCGGCCAAACCATCAACCTGATGTTTAGCGTTAGGCGCGGCAGCATCCACATGACCTTTAATAACACGTAAGGCCACATTAGCATCCGCCCCATAAATCTCTTTATTAGCCCAGAGAGCTCGCCATTTTGGGTTATCGACTTCGCCGCCCAAGCCTGGGGTTTCGGCGTGCTGATAATAAATGATGCTATCCACGGTATTCGCATCTGCCTTTAGAGCAATAAAACCGTAGAGGGTTGACCACAAACCATACCCCTTAACGGGTAAAACAATGGTCTTGATCTGGCCGTTTTCAACCACAAAATAAACCACTGAATAGTTTTCACGGCGGCCAATTTTTGCGATATCTTGCTCTTCTGAAAGCTCGATCGAAGCAGCAGGGTCTTTAGCCGCCGCGCGCTGATCGTAGCTTGCAGGGTCTACCGCATCGCTGAACAACCCGGTTTTCAAATCAACCACTTTGGGGGTAATTTGTTGCGTAAAGGTTTGTTCAACATTCATCCCCTCTTGATACAAACCGCTCACCATTAAGATGTTGCGCTTGAAATCCAAGGTTTTGTTGGCATTTTGAATGGGGCGCAAAAGTATCGCAGTCACCGACACAATCACAGAACACACCAAACACAGAAGTAAGGTAACGATAATCGTTTTTTTAATGCTCTCGTTATTAGCCACGCGCTAACCTCCGTTTGATATTGGCTTGCACCACCAGATGATCAATTAAAGGGGCAAATAGGTTGGCAAACAGAATCGCCAGCATCATGCCCTCTGGGTAAGCTGGGTTTACCACGCGGATTAAAATACACATAACGCCAATGAGTGCGCCGAACCAGTATTTACCGGTATTGGTCATGGCCGCAGACACTGGGTCGGTGGCCATAAAAATCATCCCGAAGGCAAAACCACCTACCACTAAATGCCAGTGCCAAGGCATGGCCATCATAGGGTTGCTCGCGGGGTCGCCGAAGTGATTAAAGACTAAAGCCATGGCAACCATACCGAGCATAACGCCCAACACAATGCGCCATGAAGCTATACCCATAAAGAGCAGTACGGCGCCACCTAAGAAAATCGCCAGCGCCGATGTCTCGCCCACAGAACCCATTTCATTACCAACAAAGGCATCCAGCCAGGTCAGCTTAGCCGTGACCGCTGCCATACCTTCTTGCGCGCCAATCGCTAAAGTAGTTGCACCAGCAAAGCCATCAACCGCCGTCCAAACCGAATCGCCAGAAATATCGGCAGGGTAAGCAAAGAAGAGGAAAGCGCGACCTGCTAATGCAGGGTTAACGAAGTTTTTGCCGGTACCGCCAAACAGCTCTTTGGCAACCACTACACCAAAACTAATCCCCATTGCTGCCTGCCACAGTGGCAAATCGGGAGGGCAAATAAGCGCAAACAGTACAGAGGTTACAAAGAAACCTTCATTCACTTCATGGCCGCGAATACTGGCAAACAGCACTTCCCAGAAACCACCGACAATAAAAACAGTTGCGTAGAGCGGTAAAAAGTAAGCAGCGCCATGCCACAAACAATCCCAAATACTGTTGGGGTTGTAACCGGCCAAGAGCTCAATGATGCCACCGTGCCAGTCTGCAACTGAGGTTAAACCCATCTGCGCCATGGCGGTATTGGCCTGAAAGCCAAGATTGTACATACCGTAAAACATCGCCGGAAAGGTACATAACCAGACGGTAATCATAATGCGCTTAAGGTCTATACCATCGCGCACGTGAGCCGTGGTTTTAGTGATATGTGACGGGCGATATAAGGCCGTATCTATAGCTTCATAGACTGGATAAAAAGCCTCTAGCTTGCCGCCCTTGTGAAACTTGGGTTCGATTTTGTCGAGGAAATTACGTAAAAAACGCATCCCTTAACCCTCCTTTTCAATAAGTGTAAGGTTGTCGCGCAGAATCGGGCCGTACTCATACTTGCCGGGGCAAACAAAAGTACAGAGCGCCAAATCCTCTTCATCTAACTCCAAACAACCAAGCTGTTGTGCCACTTCTGTATCGCCCACAATCAAGGCTCTAAGTAACTGCGTTGGCAAAATATCGAGCGGCATCACTTTTTCGTAGGCGCCCACCGGCACCATGGCGCGTTCGCTGCCATTGGTAGTGGTGGTGAAATCGTAGGTTTTGTTTGGAAATAACTTGGAGGCGTAAATCCGCATAACCGAGAAAAGATTAAAGCCCGGGCGAAGGTAATGTAAAAAGGGGCGATCATGCCCTTCATCCAATACCGATACTTGGTTGTGATGGCGCCCCAAATAAGAGAACACGCCGTGGGCTTTGCGACCGCCAAATACCGAGCCGGTGATCACGCGGTTATCGCCATGCTTGAGAGTATTTGCAGTTAAATCTTGTAAGTGCACGCCAAGCGTGGTGCGAATTAATTGCGGATGAACCACCTGTGGGCCCGCAAAAGAAATAACGCGTTGGCTATCCAATTCGCCCGTTGTAAATAACTTACCCACGGCCATAACATCTTGATAGTTAATCGCCCACACGGTTTTGCTGGCACTTACAGGGTCTAGAAAGTGAATATGGGTTCCGGCATTGCCCGCAGGGTGAACGCCCGCGAACTCAGCAACGTCCACTTTCTTACTGGAAACAGCTGGAATAGCAGCACCAGCCTGTTTGCAAACAAACACCTTGCCTTCAGTGAGGGTGGATAAAACCTGAACGCCATTGACAAAATCATCACCGCGCTCGGCAATGATTACTGCAGGGTCTGCTGCGAGCGGGTTGGTGTCTATAGCAGTAATAAATAGAGAGTGCGGAACCGAATCTAAGGCTGGGCTTTTGCTAAAGGGGCGAGTACGCAAGGCCACCCACAAACCAGCATCGTTTAATTGCTGAACCACAAGATCGCGGCTTAAAGCAGGCAAATCTTGAGCGGGATAAGCTTTGAACTGCTCAGCCATATCCTCGCCTTCCAAGGTAATAACCACCGACTGCAATACACGGCCTTCGCCGCGGTGAATCGCCGTTACCCTGCCCGCGGCCGGAGCCGTGTACTTCACACCTTGGGTTTTCTTATCTGTAAATAACAACTGGCCGCGCTTGACGAGGTCGCCCTCGGCTACTGCCATAGTGGGTTTCATACCCAAATAATCCAAGCCCACTAAGCCGACGGAGGTCACCTTAGGGCCAGCGATAATTTTTTGCTCGGGTGCGCCGGATATGGGCAAACTCAGCCCGCGACCAATTTTTATCATATGACTCAGCCTTTTTTTAATAATAATTGCCTGCTAAGTAATGACTTTAAAAAGCCAAAATCTAGGCGGCATCAGGGAGTTATTTTCGAAGCCAAACAAACTTTTCTTATTTTTCAAAGCTAAAGCAATTCGCTCAAGTTCCGTACCCTAACAAAACCATTGCAAAAAATCATCTTTATTGGGCTATAGCAGCAGACACGTGACTCAACCCCTAACAACACAGCCCGAACGGCCACGGCAACAGAAACTAAATAACAAAAAACGGGTCTATTCCAAGACATAGTGAGTGGAATAGCTAATCAGACTAGAAGGTTTCACTTATAAATTATTGCGGCTAGTTATTAATGTGGCTTGAAAACACAAATCTAGCCCTCACAATCAGACGTAGCAATAGCATGTATTATTTTGTAGTATCGTTGACAGACGAAGTATCGCCAAACAAATGAAGTATCGTCAAGATAAACATTTTTTAAATGCTAAACACGACCAGTAACTACCGATGGAGACCATCATGCAAAACGTAACCAACTTCGAAACGCTTAAATCCGTGAGCCAAACCGAAACGCACAAGGTGTTGCGCAATACCTACATGCTGCTCGGCCTAACACTCGCTTTCAGCGCAGTGACCGCCGGTATCTCCATGGCGATGGGCCTAGGCCAAGGCGTAGGTTTAGTGATGAGTTTAGTCGCTATGGCGTTAATTTGGTTTGTACTGCCTAAAACCGCTAATTCAGCGAACGGTCTGTTAGTGGTATTCGCCTTTACCGGTTTGATCGGCGCTGGCTTAGGCCCAATCCTCAATCACTATCTCAAAATGGCCAACGGCGGCGCGTTAATTATGCAGGCCTTAGGCGGCACCGCTGCGGTGTTTATTGGCCTTTCGGCTTATGTATTAACCACACGCAAAAACTTTAGCTTCTTGAGCGGTTTTGTAGCAGCAGGTTTGGTGTTAATGCTGGCAGCTTGCGTATTTTTAATTGGTGCATCTTTGTTTGGCTATCAATTCTCCACCATGAGTTTGGTGCTTTCTGCTGGCATAGTACTGTTAATGTCTGCATTGATTCTGTACCAAACCAGCGAAATTATTCACGGTGGCGAAACCAATTACATTATGGCAACCACCAGCTTGTTCCTTTCAATCGTCAACTTGTTCACTAGCCTCTTACACTTGTTGGGCTTTGCGAACGACGATTAATAATTACTCAGGTTATACAAAGGCTCCTCATCGCTGATGAGGAGCCTTTTTTGTTTTTTTAAGTATGTTAGTTATTTTTTACAGAGATTCCCGCATGGCAGCAACTTACCTCTCACTTAAACTACTTGCTCCTGCCCTTGCAAGCAATGCATTAATTCTGGTTCCCAATAACCGCTTACGCAATCATCTATTACGCGCGTTTGCGTTAGAGCAAACAGCACAAGCGTGGTTAAAGCCAAATATTCAGAGTCTGAGCCAGTGGTTAGCGTCGACGTGGGAGGCGCTACAAAATCGTGGTGTGAATTATTCCTGCGCAACCATAGCAACGCCATTACAACGCCAAATACTGTGGGAAGCAGCAATTAAAAACTCTGCGATAGGCGCAACACTGTTGCAGCCAAAACCGCTCGCCCAACAAGCGGATAGTGCGTTTAAAAGCCTGGAACTGTGGCAATTAAGCAGTAGCGTTGGGTGCGAATATTTTTCCGATGCAAAAAGTAACTCCGCACAATTTGTAGCTTGGGCGCAGGAATTTAAACACGCATTAAAACTGCAAAGCAGCGTAACCCGCGAAAACAGTTATGCACTTATTTCACAGGCGTTTACGCAGGGTGAGTTACCCAAGCTTGATGAAATTTATCTGGAAGGTTTTGATGATTTACCGCCATTGATGCAAACCATTTTAGGAGCAGCGACTAAGAAGCTAATACGCTTGCCGAATCAAACCGCATCACAACCTCAGATCACTCGCACCCAAACCGATACCACCGAAACAGAAATTCGTGCAGCGGCACTTTGGAGCAAGGTGCAATTGCAACAAGCGCCAGAAACCGCACTAATCGGTATTGTTGTACCCAACCTTGGGCAATGCCGCGATCAAGTCGAGCGTGTTTTTACGCAAGTGTTTGAGGCCCATTCATTACTGCCCGATTCACCACGCTATACCCTGCCCTTTAACTTTTCTGCAGGTACACCGCTTGGATCAACCCCCTTAATTAACAGCTTGTTTGATATTCTTGCGCTGCAAGATAGTGACTGGCCTTTAGAAAAATTATGCAATTTATTGCATTCACCCTTCTGGGGCGATGAAACCAAAGAAGCGGTCGCACGGGTACATTTAATCACCGAGCTGCGCAAGTTAGGACGTATAACAATTAACACCAGCGACTTACGCCACTGTGCCAGCAAATTAGAAAAACGCATTCCTGAGTTTGCAATCTTGGGCTTAAGCAATCGTTTTGAAACCGTGGGGAATTTATTGCGTCGCCGCTTTGATAATAAAACGGCGAGCGAATGGTTAACTACATTCGATGAAATTTTAACGACCATGAATTGGCCGGGTACGCGCCGATTAGATTCACAAGAATATCAACAACTCAACCAATGGTTTGACGTGCGCGATCAATTTGCTTGCATAGATAATCACTCAGCCCCCATAAGTTACACCCAAGCCTGCCGCTATTTGCGCGAGCTTGCCGACAAGACTCCGTTTCAAGCGCAAACGCCAGACTCGCCGATTCAAATTTTGGGTGCGCTTGAAGCTGCCGGTTTGCAATTTAGCCACTTATGGGTCATGGGTTTGAGCGATAACCAGTGGCCACCAGTGCCAGCGCCTAATCCATTATTACCTCTGCACTTGCAACGCGAACACAATATGCCGCACGCCAGTGCAACGCGCGAATTAGAAATTGCGCAGGGCTTAACCCGGCGTTACAAAGAATCTGCACTGCAGGTAATTTTCAGCAGCGCACACGGCGATGGCGATAATGAATTGCGCCCGAGCGCATTAATCCGCGATATTCCCTTAACGCCATTAACAGAAATACTCGATCAGCAAAATTCTGAACTAGATAATCATTACTTCGCACTACAAGAATCTGCGCAATTTGAAATCATTCAGGATGCCAATGGCCCCGCATTAGGTGCGCAAGAACCTCAACGCGGCGGCAGCAGTATTTTTAAATATCAAGCCGCCTGCCCCTTTGAGGCCTTTGTACGTTTGCGCTTAGGCGCTAATAATCCCGATGAACCTGTTATAGGTTTTAATGCCGCCGAGCGCGGTAATTTATTACACGATTCACTTGCTGCTATTTGGCGTGAATTAAAAACATCAAGCACACTTGCGAACCTTGACGATTCCGCGGTGCACACACTGGTTAGCAATATTACCCAAGAAATCATTGGCAAAGCTCAAGCGCGCAACCCGCGTAAGCTTGGCAAAGTCTATTGCGAACTAGAACGAAAACGTCTTACGCAATTATTGTGTGAATGGCTTGCAGGCGAGCGCGAGCGCCCCAGCTTTGAAGTGATTGCTGTAGAGCAAGAACAAGAAATTGCCTTTGCAGGTTTAACCCTAAAACTGCGCATTGACCGCATAGATCAATTCAGCAATGGCGACCGTTTATTGATTGATTATAAAACCGGAAACGCCAGCGCAAAATCTTGGCAAGGCGAGCGTTTTACCGAGCCACAATTGCCACTTTATGCCGTGACCAATGACAATATTGCAGCGATTAGTTTTGCGCAAATTAATCGCAAAGTACAAAAGTGGGATGGTCTTGGCGAATTACACGACACCAGCTTAAATCAAACCGGCATTAAACCCCCAGACGATTGGCAAATGCAGTTAAAAGAGTGGCAAACACAATTGCAGCAACTCGCCAGCGATTTTATAGCAGGCGATGCCCGTGTGGATTTTAAAGATATTACCTTGCAGAGCTATGCAGAAGATTTAGCACCACTCACGCGCCTAGCAGATGCTGATGCGCTCGCGCAATTTTCCGCAGGGAGTGCCAAATGAATCAGCCCGTCGATTATTTAGCACGGCAAGCAGCCTTAGATCCTAATCGTTCATTCGCGGTAAGTGCACCCGCAGGTTCCGGCAAAACAGGTTTGCTCACCCAACGTTTATTAAAATTATTAAGCTTATGCGACAACCCAGAAGAAGTTTTAGCCATCACCTTTACCCGTAAAGCCGCGGGTGAAATGCAAGACCGCGTATTGCAAGCGCTGTGGAAAGCAAAAGATCAAGCAGAGCCAAGCAACCCACACGATTTACTCACATGGCAATTGGCAAAAAATTTACTCGCGCACGATCAAACCCAAGGTTGGAATTTATTGCAGTGCCCACAGCGCTTGCGCGTACAAACTATCGATAGCCTATGTAGCGCAATCGCGCGGCAGTTACCTATTGCCAGCGGCTTTGGCAGCACACCAAAGCCGGGCGATGATACCGACGCAGCCTATCGCAAAGCCGTGCATCAATTGCTGAGTGAATTAGAATCTGAATCGCCCGTGCGCGATGACTTAACACGCTTGCTAGAACATTTAGATAACAACCTAGGCTCGCTCGAAAATTTGTTAATGGCATTGCTCGCCAAGCGCGATCAATGGCTTGGCTTGGTGTTAGCGGCACAACATACAAATGCGCGCAACTATTTAGAATCTGTATTGCAGGATGTTATTAACGATAGCCTCACTGCCGCTGCCCGCATTTTGCATGTACACGGAAGTGAACTCGCCAGCATTGCCGATTGGGCAGCGGGCAATTTACACAAATCCGCGCCTGATTCAGCTATCGCACAACTGCAGGGTATAGGTGGTTTACCTAAACCCGACATCGCCGAATTAAATCAGTGGCTCGCATTGGTAGAACTCTTACTCACCAATGATGGCAGTTTTCGTAAATCACTCACCAAAAACCAAGGTTTCCCTGCTGCCAAAGAAAATAAAGACAGCGCAACTTATAAAAGCCGTTTTGGTGAAATGGTGGGCGCAATTGTGGAACAAGCGCCGGATGCAGCCAATACTATCGATGAGCTACGCAATCTGCCACCAAGTTATTACGATGAAAGCCAATGGTCATTGCTCGACAGCCTCACGCGCTTATTGCCGCAATTAGTTGCACACTTAACAATTGTCTTCGCGGAAACAGGCGAAACCGATTTTACTGCCGTAAGCCAAGCCGCACTCACAGCGCTCGGTTATGAAGATTCGCCCAGCGAAATTGCATTGCAATTGGATTATCGCATTCGCCATATTTTGGTGGATGAGTTTCAAGACACTGCGAGCACACAACTCGATCTATTAAAAAAACTAACGGCGGGCTGGCAAACGGGCGATGGCCGCAGTTTATTTATTGTGGGCGACGGCATGCAAAGTTGTTACAGCTTTCGTAACGCCAACGTAGGTATTTTTTTAGAAGCCCGTGCGCAAGGTCTTGGCCATTTACCTTTAGAGAAGTTAGATCTCACCGTAAACTTCCGCTCGCAAAGCGGCGTGGTTGAATGGGTAAATACGCAATTCCAAACCGCATTCCCAGCAGATGACGACATCAGCCGAGGCGCGGTAAAGTATTCGCCCTCCAATGCGTTTAAGCCAGAACTTGAAGGCAATGCAGTTGAACTTTATTTAAGCCCATTTATTAAAAACGATGATTCAAAAGAATCGGACGAGGAAGAATCTAGTAGCGGTGATCGTTATATTGCCGAGCTGCAAGAAGCAGAAGCCATAGCGCAACTTATTCAAACGATTCGTACCCAACACCCCGAAGATTCAGTTGCCCTACTCGCACGCGGCCGCAATCATTTACAGCAAATTTTCCCTGCCATGAGCCGATTGGGTTTAAGTTGGCAAGCCACGGATATTGATAGCCTTGCACAGCGCATGGCCATTATTGATCTAACCAGTCTAACGCGCGCTCTCTTAGACCCTGAAGATCGTATTGCATGGCTCGCCATTTTGCGCGCGCCTTGGTGCGGCTTGGATTTAAAAGATTTGCACGCAATTGCAAATAGTCATCTTGGCGACTTAAATCCCATCGCAAAAGCAAATGATTTCCCTAATATTTGGCAGCAAGTTTTACACGCTGAAAAAATTGAAGGTTTAGGTATTGCAGGACAACAAGCGCTTGCGCGTTTCTGCGCTGTTATTCAACCAGCACTTGCCGCACGCCAACGCAAACCTTTACGACAATGGCTTGAAGGCATTTGGCTTGCCCTTGGTGGCCCAGCAACTTTGTTAGATGCGCAAGATATGAATGACATTCCCACCTTTTTTGCGCTGGTGGAAAAACACCAACAAGGCGGCAGCATTGGCGATTGGCAAAAATTCAATCGCGCCGTTGGAAAGCTTTACGCCGCGCCATGTAAAAATGCCGATGCAAAGTTGCAAGTCATGACCATGCACAAATCCAAAGGTTTGGAATTTGATCATGTTATTATTCCACGCTTGCACAAATTATCACCCAGCGATGGTCAACAACTTATGCTGTGGCGCGAGCGTTTAAGTCACGAGGGTGAACGCCAATTATTGCTCGGGCCACTTGCACCTGTAGGCGGCGATAAAGACAAACTTTACAAATACATTCAAAAAGAATCAGCGCTGCAATTGGAGTATGAAGCCTCCCGTCTATTTTATGTGGGCTGCACCCGCGCCATTAAAAAACTCTATTTATTTGCCAGCCTCGCGCAAACTAAAACGGCGGATTCAGGTGAGCTTGCGTGGAAAAACCCGCCTAAAAAATCACTGTTAAATAGCATTTGGCAGAATGTAAAAGCAGATGTAAAAACGGTTTCATTAACTACGCTCAATCAAACAAACGTAAACGAAAATAAATTTGAACGCCCAGGATTGCAACAACTGCTGCGTTTAAAAACAGAATGGCAAGCGCCAATCTTGGCAGACAATCAAATCCTGAAAGCCTATAGAGGCCAAGAAGTTAAGGATGAAGAAAATATCCCTGAGGTAGAAACCCGTGCAGCCAAACTCGCGCGTCATATCGGCACAGTCATTCACCGCGCCTTACAAAACTTGTTAGGCAGAGCGAATTCAATTGATTTTTCACAATGGCAAGCAGCGCAAGCCCCATTTTGGCGAATTTATTTAGAACAACATGGCTGGAACCAAGATGAAACTGCACAAGCCATTCAAAAAATTACACGCGCTATCACCAACACCTTAAATGACAAACACGGCCAATGGCTGCTGGATAACTCACACGCTCAAAGCGCCTGCGAACTCGCCATCACTCACAAACAAGGCAATCATATAGATTTAAAACTGCGTGAAAATATTATTGACCGCACGTTTATATCGGAAGGCACTCGCTGGATTATTGATTATAAAAGCAGTGAACCCAGCGCAGGACAAAACCTTGCAGACTTTATTGCTCAAGAAGTTACCGCCTACAAAGCACAGCTTGCACGCTACAAAGCCTGCTTCGCAGCACTAGGTGAAACCGACATCAAAACTGCGCTGTATTTTCCGTTACTGGAAGATGGGCATAGATTTTTAGAGGTGGACGCTTAAATGAGAGTTATAGGCCGCCTCATCGCAAGCACTGAGCGCCAAAGGAAAGAGCACATAGATTACTAGCCTATGTACGGCCTTAACACCCACACTTTATGCCCCTGACGACAAATACTAAAATTTGTCAAACACCTCGCCAGAATGTAATCTCAGCCCTGTGTGTAGTCCGCAATACAATTTTATCGCCACTAAAAACCTAAGATTAAACTATAAAAGGGTGAATTATGAAGAAGGTAAAAGACGTACTAACTGCCAAGGGCAACAACGAAACCTTTAGCATTGCTACCAGTGCTACCGTGTGGGATGCCATTAAACTGATGACCGAAAAAGGCGTAGGCGCACTGCTGGTGACTGAGAACGAGGCATTAGTGGGTATTATGAGCGAACGCGATTACATGAAAAAAGTTGCACTCATGGGGCGCGCCTCGCAAACCACCGCAGTCAGCGAAATTATGACTGCAAATCCCTTCACGGTATCACCCGATCAAGACATGGAAGCCTGTATGCAGTTAATGACTGACAAACGCATTCGCCATTTGCCTGTGGTCAATCACGGCAAACTCATTGCTATGCTTTCAATTGGCGACTTATTAAAAATCACCATGGAAGAACAAAAACACTTAATCCAACAACTTGAACAATACATTCGCGGTGAAAGTTATTGATCCATCATTTTCAGTTTAAGCTAGCCACGATGCTGGCTTTCACTGAATGCGGGAAGCCCAGAAGCGCGACGCGCTCGATCTCTGATTGACAAGTTCGGTGTTTGAAGATTGATCTTTCAGTTTGTTTTTCGACCTATAGAATCATTTGATCTAGCGTGCTAGGCTTGGGCGCGACCCTAGCATTGGGCGATGGGCACAATAAATATAAAAG
>DAOORH010000047.1:7114-13099 GCA_035389145.1 Cellvibrio sp. | reverse complement strand
TTACTTTAGGCTCACGGATTTGGGCGAGCGTATTTATTTCTTTTATTACGCTGGCTCGCTCGCTATCAATGCCGGTAATCCATTTTTTCAATTGTGCGATTTCCGCCTGGCGCTTCGCATCTGCTTCAATCTTTTTGGTATTGGCCGACAATGCTTGCAACTGCTTATTGAGTAGATTTATTTGCGTACTTTTTTCATCGAGAGATTGTTGCAGTTGATTGCGCAGCTCTTGCTGTGCCGTATCGGCCGCTGATTGGTAAATCAGGTTGTCTTGCGGTAGACCCCATGCTTTGCGATACCAGTTAAGCGCTGTCATTTTATTCTTTTCTACGCCTAGCCCCTGCTCATAAAGGGTTCCTAAATTGAATTGCGCGCGCGCATTCCCTTGGGCAGCCGCTTTTTGATACCAAATTAAAGCCGCTTCATAGTTAGGCTCGCCACCCAAGCCCCGCTCAAAAATTTCGCCTACATTCGCTTGCGCCTCCAGATCACCTAGCTCCGCAGCGGGTAACCACACTTGTAAGGCTGTTTTGTAATTGGCGCGATCATAGGCAACATATTCTCCACCGCGAATGCGACAATCGGCCGCTGTGGTCAGTGCAGGGCGGCGCGGCGTCATGTAGGCGCCTCCACCCAATTGGCGAACCTGACCCGGCAGTAGGCAATCAACAATATATAGATCCGCTGCATTTGGCGCTGGCGCACCTTGGGGCGATACTCTTGGCTGGGGCGAGCCGCACGAAGACACCACCAAGGCCATCATCGTCAACGAGCTTGCATTGCAAAAAAAACGCGTAACGAAAACTAATATGCAATTCATTGCCAGCACCCACCCAAAGGATATTTATAGAAAGTGATTGAGAAGAAGGTAAACTGGTTAATTATTACACGCACAAACCTCAAATGACAGCGCAGTCATTATGATCTAAGTCATACTTTGGACATAAAACTGAGGTTCAAATCAGCCTCCAGAGGTACGGTAAAATTTAATCGGGTACGCAAGATGGCAAAAAAATACTTTGTATTATCAATCATTTTAATTTTTATCAGCGCATGCCAAACCACACCAGATGTCAAGTTTAAGGCACCTGAAACGAGCACTGTAATTGACTCGCACTTTAAACATCTCGCCGTTTTTAACGAAGGCAAGGGTCCGCGATTGCACGTCTACATCGAAGGTGATGGGCGCCCTTTTGTGAATCGCTTTCTCATCGCAACAGACCCAACTCCGCAAAACCCCTTAGCCTTAAAGCTTATGGCATTAGACAAATCAGCGAGCCTTTATTTAGGTCGCCCCTGCTACTTTAATAACAGCCGCAGCGATATGGCTGATGCCGCCTGCCATCTAGAGTTTTGGACTAATGCGCGCTATTCAGAAAAGGTCGTTGAAAGCATGATTTTTGGATTGCGCCAACATTTGGCTACGCGCTCATATCAAGGCATTAGTTTAATTGGACATAGCGGTGGCGGTAGCTTGGCTGTACTCATGGCAGCGCGCATGCCAGAGGTTGATCAAGTGGTTACCCTCGCTGGCAATTTGGATATTGCCGCCTGGGCAAACCTGCACCATTACACCCCTTTAAAACAATCACTCAACCCGTCTGATCTCAACCTAATCCACACCAAACAACTGCATTTTGGGGGCGACAAGGATAAAAATGTTCCGCCCTCTCTTAGCGCAGCATGGCTGAATTCTATGGGGCAGACTATGCACATCATTAAAGATGCTGAACACAATTGCTGTTGGTTAACGCATTGGAATCAAATACTCATACAGATAAACCAGCAAATGACGCCTTGATTAGCTTATTTACTCAGCGCCGCTCAACCATAGCTATCGCCACTTAGCCTATCTATATTGCCACTCTCACGAAAGATCCTACCCAGAGTAAAGCAGCCTTTTATTCTGCAACTTCAATCAACTAACCCAAGCGGTTAAGGAGCAGAAGATGTTTTGCAAAAAGAATGGCGGTTATATGGCAATCATTATCGGTGTACTGGTCGCGCTGTTTGTTGCCAACAAATCTCATGCAGAAAATTTTGAGGGGCTTGAAGTAAAAATTGAGGGCAAGGGCGCAGCAATTATTTTTATTCCGGGGCTAAACAGCGGAGCCACAGTATTTACTGAAACTTGCGCGGCACTTAAAGCAAAGCACCAATGTCATTTATTGCAGCTACCCGGCTTTGCCGGAAACCCTGCGCGAGCAGTAAGCGATACAGATTTCTTACTGGATATGCGCGATAGAATTGAGCACTACGCGCAAACCAAAAAACTGAAAAAAGTAACCTTGATTGGCCACAGCTTGGGCGGAACACTGAGTTTAATGATTGCACAACACTCACCAGACTTAGCAGCCAAGGTTGTGATTATAGATGCACTGCCATTTTATTCTGCAATTCAGAACCCTGCAGCCACATCTGAATCAATGAAACCGGGTGCAGAACAAATGCGCAACATGATGTTGAATCAACCGCGCGAAGATTACTTGAAGTTTGGTGCACAAAATCTTATGGGCATGAGCAATAACCCAGAGCGCATTCCATTACTCACCGAATGGTTAACAACCAGCGATAGCGCTACAACCGCGAGCGCAATGTACAGCATGATGGTGACTGATCTACGCAAACCCATCTCTAACATCAAAGTGCCAACACTTGTATTAGGTGCATGGGCTGCTTATAAAGCCTATGGCGCAACCCAAGAATCCACCAAAGCGATTTTTACTGCACAATACGCAGAATTAAAACAGACTGAGATTCGCATGTCTGAAACGGGCTATCATTTTTTAATGTGGGATGATGCCGTTTGGGTAAACCAACAAATTAATGATTTTTTAATTAAGTAATCTCACTCTGCGCAAGGATGCGCATATTTTTAACCGAAGCCAGAACAGGAAATAAAGTCTATGGAAACATCAACAATCACCTTAGACCAACAACGCGAAGAATTTTCGCAGCGCCGTTTTTTAGCAATGCCATTAGCTGGCGCAATCTGCTGGTCGATTGCAGGCATTACCAGCATTTTTGTTTCGATACACGTGGCCGCGTGGGTACTTTTTATTGCAACCGGCAGCATTGTTTATCTGGCAATGCTGATCACTCGCTTTACTGGCGAAGATTTCTTTAGAAGAGATAAGCCTATAAATGTTTTTGATGGATTATTCTTGCGCTGCGTAGCCATGGCCGCCCTCGTTTACAGCATTGCCATTCCCTTCTTCATGTTAGACGCGCGCTCACTGCCACTCAGCATTGGCATTTTAACCGGCTTAATGTGGCTGCCCTTCTCATGGATTATTCAACATTGGGTAGGTACATTTCATGCGATCTGCCGCACGCTGCTTATAGTGGCTGCATGGTATATGTTTCCACAACAGAGTTTTGTCGTGATACCCGCAGTTGTTGTGATAGTTTATGCCATTAGCATTTACACATTGGAAATGCGTTGGCGTAAACTTTCACCTCTTAACATTGAGAATAGCCACCACACCCAGAAAGGATAGCCCCGATTTATGAGTAAGAATGAAGATAAAGCCACACAGCATTACCTGATAGCGCAATGCGCATTTTGGTGCAGCTATGGCGCACTTAACTTAATTTTCATGAGCTTATGGGGCGCAACACTATCGCCTTTTTTAATCATACTCTTTATTGCGCTCTCACTAATACTCGGTTTGATTACCCATGGTTTTCGGCATTTATATAAAACCTACGCAAACAATTGGACACTGCTAAAAGTTGGTTTCAATTTAGTTTGGCTAATTCCTCTGGCGGCGCTACTTGCGCAATTTATTTTATTTATTTTTATATCAGCACTGATCACCTTTTTTCCTGCCACCGCTGCTGGAGCTCAACCTACCAGCACAGGCAGCATGATTGGCTTTACAATAAACTACTGCATTATGTTAGGCCTCTGGTGCACTATTTATTTATTGCGCGCTGAATTTCACAAGCGCCGCAACTCCGAAATTGCCCACTGGCAACTACAAGCGCAGCTTAAGGAAAATGAATTGCAATTTCTGCGCAGCCAAATTAACTCGCATTTTTTATTTAATGCCATTAACAATTTGCGCAGCCTTGTTAAAGAAGATGCCGAACAAGCGCGCGAAGGCTTGGCCAATCTCTCAATATTATTACGCGGCCTATTAAATAACGACGGCCAACAACTGGTAACTCTGCGCGAAGAAATGGAATGGGTAAGAGGCTATCTTTCGCTAGAAGCTTTGCAATTTGAAAATCGTCTAAGCACGACCATTGAAGTCGATGAAACCTTACTCGCCGCCAAACTACCGCCTCTAATTTTGCAAACGCTGGTAGAAAATGCGATTAAACATGGCATAGCTGCGCGCCGCGCCGGGGGCCAGTTAACTATCACCATTAAAAAATCAACGCCAACACACTGGCAAATAAAAGTGATGAATCCCCCTCCTGAATTTCAACCTACGCATCAGGGCAATCAAATTGGTTTGCGCAATGCGCGCGAACGTTTACAGATTGCTTTTGGTGAGCACGCCAGCCTGAATTTGGAAATTGCGCAAGATGTTACTGCGACCGTGGAGATCCCACTATGAATATTTTAATTGTGGATGATTCGCGCCTAGCGCGCAAAGAGCTCGCCGATATGCTGGCAGACATTCCAAACGCCACGCTTGTCGCAGAGGCAGTAGATGTGAGTAGCGCAGTTGCAGCCATTAACACCTACAAACCCGATTTGGTGTTATTAGATATTCACTTGCCCGATGGCGATGGATTTGATGTTCTTGAAAAAAGTGATCTTACGCCGCACATTATTTTCACCACCGCTTACGAACAACATGCTCTGCGCGCGTTCGAATTTAATGCGCTAGATTATTTATTGAAACCCGTCACTCTTGAGCGCCTCGCGGCCGCCATTCAAAAAAGCACAAACAACCAAAACTCGCCTACACAACTATCAATTGCGAACACACCCAAAACCCGTACCGATCAAATTTTTGTTCGTGATGGTGAGCAATGTCATTTCATTAAACTAAGCGACTTACGCCTCATTAACGTAGAAGGCAATTATGTTCGCCTATACTTCCTACAAAAAAAGGCGTTATTGGCAAGATCACTTAACTACATTGAAGAAAGACTAGATCCAAGTGTTTTCTTTCGCGCAAATCGGCAGCAAATTATCAACATGGATTACATCCATACTATTGAGCCGTGGCTAAACGATGGCCTCATCATAACGCTACAGGACGGCACACCGGTTGAGGTATCACGTCGCCAAGCCAAAATACTCAAGCAAAATTTAGACATCTAAATGTAAATGTAAATGTCAGTTTTCTCAAAATTCACGGGCTATTCGGTCACGATCGATCTATGCCCCCAGTAAAAAACTTATACATACTCGTAATAGTCCATTTGAATAAAAGATTTCACCAATCCATTTCCTTGTTTTCATAAAATTGAAAAATAGTCGCTTTAAACTAAGGCCGTTCCTTCGGCATGAATTCTGCTTGAGCAAAGTTATTATCAACATGGAGAGCCCTATGAGCATCGAAAAAAAATACTTTAAAACAAAACCTGCGTGCAAAGTGAAATTCGTTGCACCAAAAGAACTCGTCGAAAAAGCCAAGAAGATCTATTTGGCAGCAGAATTTAACGACTGGCAATTTATAGACACTGAATTAAAGAAGCAAAAAGACGGAAACTACGCGACCAGCATAGAACTAGAACCAGGCGAATATGCGTTTCGCTACGTGCTTGACGGTGAATGCTGGGAAAATGATTTTGATGCAGACAAATATGTACCCAGCGGTGTCATGGGCGTAGAAAATTCTGTGGTTGTTGTCTAGACGCCATTGATCGCACAAAGGTTTTTAACGCCCGCAGAAAATTTCTGGCAAACTAGACGCATCTTATCGCTTAGTTTGCCAGCCCTATGGATGCATCACTTGACCTCAACCAACTTGCCGCCGATATAAAAGTCTGGGGTCGCGAACTTGGCTTCCAGCAAGTGGG
>DAOORH010000047.1:0-7014 GCA_035389145.1 Cellvibrio sp. | reverse complement strand
AACTTGCCGCCGATATAAAAGTCTGGGGTCGCGAACTTGGCTTCCAGCAAGTGGGTATTACTGATATTGACTTGGGCGAAGCGGAGACTCAGCTGAAAGAATGGCTCGCGAAGGGCTATCACGGCAGCATGGAATGGTTGACCGCACACGACCATAAACGTTCACGCCCAGCCGATTTAGTGCCGGGCACTGTGCGCGTTATTTCAGTTCGTATGGATTACCTACCCGGCGATACCGAGCAAATCAAAACCTTAAAAGATCCAACCAAGGCCTATATATCGCGCTATGCCTTGGGGCGCGATTACCACAAACTGATTCGCAAGCGTTTGAGCACACTCGCCAAACAAATCGATGATGCCCTCCCCGCCGACTATCGCCAACGAGCTGGTCAGCCCAAAGACCATGAATGGCTAAACCGCGCCTTTGTCGATAGCGCCCCCGTTATGGAACGCCCGCTGGCAGAGAAAGCGGGCTTAGGTTGGCAAGGTAAACATACGCTGATTATCAATAGCAGTGCAGGCAGCTGGTTTTTTCTGGGCGAGATTTTTACCTTTTTACCCTTGCCGATTGATCAACCCGATCAGCCCAATCAATGCGGCGAGTGCACGGCTTGCTTAAAAGTCTGCCCTACCGATGCTTTTACTGCGCCTTATGAATTAGATGCACGCCGCTGCATTTCCTATCTCACAATTGAAAACAAGGGAGCCATTCCGCTGGAGTTCCGTGAACCCATCGGTAACCGCGTGTTCGGCTGCGATGACTGCCAAGCAATTTGCCCGTGGAATAAATATGCGCAATTCACCCAAGAAACCGATTTTTTACCGCGCCACGGCTTGGCCAATAGTGATCTAGTCACCTTGTTTAATTGGACAGAAGCGGAGTATTTGGCGAATACCGAGGGCTCCGCAATTCGCAGAATTGGGTATGAAGGTTGGTTGAGAAATCTGGCGGTGGGATTGGGCAATGCGCCCAGTGATGTACGAATCATTGAGGCATTGGAGTTTAAAAGAGAGAGTGTTTCACCACTGATTCAGGAGCATATTGACTGGGCATTGGGGCAACAAGCCAAAGTCAATTATCGTCGGAAACGCAAGATTCAAAACATATCCGACATCCATCCAGCACGCTAAATGTCAAAAAAACTTTAACTCATTGGCAAAAACAATTGCGGGTATAGCCCAAACTCACCCTCTTTTCGCTATGAATTTACCTGCTAAACGGGAATAATAGCGCCCCCAAAAGAGCCTCGCGCCGCCCGCAATAACACAGGTAGCGAAGCCGCAATACAAAGGGTGTTTAAACCTTGCCACCAGCCAAACACTGACGCGCAAGACTTAAGCTTCGGTCGCACCCAAGTTTCTACCCTTGATGTATCAACCACAGACGATA
The DNA here is from genome assembly GCA_035389145.1 of Cellvibrio sp. GTDB lineage: Bacteria > Pseudomonadota > Gammaproteobacteria > Pseudomonadales > Cellvibrionaceae > Cellvibrio. Next base: position 5,625 of record DAOORH010000047.1, on the reverse strand, counting down.
GGCTACGAATTTTATGAAACCACTTTCTGATATAGGCTTGGTTGGCCTCGCCGTAATGGGCGAAAACCTCATTTTGAATATGGCCAGCAAAGGCTACACAGTTACCGCTTACAACCGCTCAGTTGACAAAGTTGATAGCTTTATTGCAGGCCGCGCAGCGGGCAAAACCATTCGCGGTGCGCGCTCCATTGAAGAGTTAGTAGCCTCTCTCGCCAAGCCACGCAAAATTATGTTGATGGTTAAAGCGGGCAAACCAGTAGATGATTTTATAGAACAATTAATTCCGCATTTGGAAGCTGGCGATATCATTATCGATGGCGGCAACACTCACTTCCCAGATACCGACCGTCGCACCGAATACCTTGAAAGCAAAGGCTTGTTGTTTATCGGCACCGGCGTTTCTGGCGGTGAAGAAGGCGCATTGACTGGTCCATCGATTATGCCCGGCGGTTCAAACGCAGCATGGCCACATGTAAAAGAGATTTTCCAAAACATCTCTGCAAAAGTTGCCGATAACAGCCCATGCTGCGATTGGGTTGGCGATAAAGGCGCTGGCCACTTTGTGAAAATGGTTCACAACGGTATTGAATACGGCGATATGCAATTGATTTGTGAAGCTTACCAAATCATGAAAGAAGTGCTCGGCATGAGCACCGATGAAATGCACGAAGTCTTTGCCGAGTGGAATAAAGGCGAACTTGAAAGTTACTTGGTTGAAATTACCCGCGACATTCTTGGCTACAAAGAAAACGGCGAAGCATTGGTTGAGAAGATTCTCGATACCGCCGGCCAAAAAGGTACTGGTAAATGGACTGGTGTTATCGCCCTCGATTTAGGCGTACCACTCACACTGATTTCTGAAGCGGTATTTGCACGCTGCTTGTCTTCACAAAAAGACGAACGCGTGCAAGCGTCAAAATTAATCAGCGGCCCAGCGGTTAACTTTGAGGGCGACAAAAAAGCCTTTGTTAATGATTTGCGCAACGCCTTGTTTGCTTCAAAAATTATTTCTTACACCCAAGGCTACTTGTTAATGCGCGAAGCCGGTAAAGAATACGGCTGGAACTTGAACTACGGCGGCATTGCCATGATGTGGCGCGGCGGTTGTATTATTCGCTCGTCCTTCTTAAGCAACATTAAAGACGCGTTTGATAAGAACCCAGAACTGAACAACTTGTTGCTTGACGATTACTTCCGTAAAACCGTTGAAGCCGCACAAGCGGGCTGGCGTCGTGTTGCTGCAGCGGCGATTGTGAACGGCATCCCTGCCCCAACAATTACCTCGGCACTGACTTACTTCGACGGCTATCGCACTGCCCGTTTGCCAGCAAACCTGCTGCAAGCACAACGCGATTACTTCGGCGCGCACACCTACGAGCGCACCGACAAACCACGCGGTGAATTCTTCCACACCAACTGGACTGGTCGCGGCGGTCACACATCGTCATCGACTTATAACGTTTAAGTTTTAAACATTGCAGAATTGAAAAAGCCGAGCTGTTTTGCAGCTCGGCTTTTTTATTCAATCACCCGCACAACGCTTGAAACATTGCCAGTCGTCGTCTATTTTTCAAGGCAATGTTTTTGGAAGCTCTTTTGGTCTTGGATAAATCTCATCGAAAAAATCTTTAACCGTTTCCGGTACTGAATTATCAAACGAACCCAAGCCAGCGGAAATTCTATGCTGTTCTAGCTCCCGGTACATTTGATCAGCTTTTTGTGCAACCAAATTCCAATCAGTTTCAGTAAATGGCACCCTTAAGGATTTGCTTGATGAATATAGCTGCATAACATCACCACGTTTTGCAGCAACAGCGAACCATGCATACTTTTCGATTTCTTTCTGCTTGAAATCAACAATTCCATCGGCAGCTGATTTATTGCTAATACTGATAGCCAAATCATTTAAACTCGATGTTGAGCCATGGACAGCTGCGTTATATAACAGCCCGAGCCGATCTTTCATAACAGCTATAAGATCTAGATTATTTTCCTTTCTATACTCATCATCAAGGTAGTTATTTGCCAAAGCCTCCATGGCATACATATCACCATTAGCAACAAGTTTGCGAAGGGTTTCATGGTTATAGCTTTCATAAACATTAGAACCTTCTGGGCCCAACATATAGCCTCTTTCAGATCGCCATGTATTTAGCTCTTCCATTTGCGCTTTAGTTCCGCTGAATTTCCCATAAACCACAGCCTTATGTTGCGAAGGATCTCTAATCTCAACATTTAAACGAATAGCCAATTCATAATTAGCGTCAACATCACCAGAGTTTATGAGTTTGAGTAAACCTGGAATATCATATGCGGCATATTTATTAAAGCTTTGCTTAGCACTAGGCGCAGACACATCTAAGGATAATGAAGCAGACCGAATGACATCCACCTTATTTGCGTCAGAATTTCTGTTGGAATCATAAGAAATGTTATCTGGCTCCAACAAATGAGGCATCCCAAAATAAACCGATGCAACAATTACAAAAAACAAACATGCCACATAGGGCAGCTTACGAGAAGAAATGAACGTCATATCAATGTCCTTAAGTAAATAATTAAAGCTGGCAACTCACACCAACGCAAGCAACATCCCTCACAGACGGTTCAGTGTTGCAGGCCGGCTTTTTATTGCTTAAGTGTTATGAATAATTATCAAAGATTTATCCAACCGAAAGATACCCCTGAAAAAATACTGTAACAACCTAATCTTATTGGGCATTATTAAATTATTTTTACAACTTGTATTGGTATTCCGCTTTGTTAGAAAAAATTTAAAGCTTGCGAAAATTTTCTCTTATCAGTCCCTTCCATAAAGAACAAAACCCCGCACAAGTTACCCTGCACGGGGTTTTATCAACCATTAATAAAGATGTTCTTTACTAATAGTTTTTCCCATACTTAGATTCATAGTAGTTTTTCACAGTTTCGGGAACAGAATTATCAAAATCATCCAACCCCATATCTTTTCGTTTTGCTTGCAAATCCGCATAGATTTCTTTGGCGCGAAGATCAATGTGTTGTTTATCCGCATCAGTAATTTCAATCCCTCTTATTGATTTAGAAACACGGAGCTCATCAATAAAATGATCTGGATCACCACGAAGCGTAGCAACCTTATAAATTGCAAGCACCTCAATTTCTGCTGCTTTCTTTTCGTCATCAGTTCTTGAAATATTGCGGTGTTCCGCACCATAATCAATACCAAGCTCCATCAACGCTCGTGTTGATCCTCGAATTGCTGCATCTGTGAGAAAGTCACGCCTAACACGCGAAGACGTTAAAACATCTATTTCATGAGCCTGCATATATTCCAAATCCAGATACCTATCAGCAAGCACATGTAATGCAACCACATCACCATTTTTTGCTAAAGATCGCAAAGCCTCTTCTGTATAAGCATTATACGCATTTTGCTCTTTATCCGAATTAGGAGGCATATAGCCCCGCTCCAATCGCCACTGATTCAACTCATCTATTTGCGCCTTAGTACCAGAAAATTTTCCATATACGACTGATGTCGAATTTGCAGCAGGATAATTATCTTGAACTATATTCGGTTGTTGCGCCTTGCCCCCCCCAGATGGGGGCTGTACGCTTTTAGCATCCACAGATCCAACGGGCTCATTCGAGACTCCGGTATTCATTGGTGAACTTACATTCAATTTACTAATGACCAAACTGAAAGCCACCACAACAATTAAAAACAACCCAACATTACGAAACTTATTTGCTTCTAAAACGCTCATATAAAACTCCTGAAATGAGGGCTGTATTATTCACAACCAAGCTTAACAGCAGCAAGGTGACGTGCCGCAGACTTTACTGCGCAATCAGCGACTTTCACATCAAATGCATTAGTCGCACCTCGATAGCAGCCCTCTTGGGGACGGTACTCCTCTTGAACCTTACCATTTATATTCACAGTGACAATTTTCCCAATGTCTGTGCCAACGCTAATATCTTTATAGGCAACAGCGGGAACACGAGAACAATTCTGATCAAGATTCTCTTTAAGCCTCTTAGCATCGAGATCACAATTTTTGTCAGCCAGATTATTTTCTGCTGCTATAACATTGCATTTTGGAGGAGGTGGCAGTGCAGGTGCTGAACCCACAGAACCCCCTCCTGTATTTGGATTAGGTGTAGGCGGCGGTGGCGTCCACCCCGATGGTGGAGAAGCATCTAAAACCCAATTGCAGTGAGTCGTCTCTGTACAGCTATTAACCGATCCAGAAAGCACACACACTGTTGTAGGGGCAGTGCACACCTGACGATAACCATCGGCATAACTAGCGCTCGATATAATTAGCCCAAGCAAAGAGCAGAACGCACAGATCAAAACTCTAAAAATATTGTTTACTGTAGATTGTCGTTGAATACGAGTCGAATATATTTGAAGCAACTTTTCCATTATAAAATTCCTTTATTTGATTTCGTTATTTAAGTAGGCCTACTATCTAACAGGCCCAATTGATGCTATCCCCCCCATAAACACAAAGTCAAGTAAACGGTTACATCCTTGCATGACTCATGTCTCATTTTTGAATTTCACGCAACAAACCAAGGTATCGTCCGCACCCGTAGGTTACAAACGCACAAATGCTGGCGGGCTAAACTAACAACTCCAAAGATGATCGACTCACGAAGACCATCATTTGGCGATAGCCTCATGTTGGTAAATTACCCCACTCAAACCTCTTCCCTAAACTAGTATGCCAGCATATACTTTTACGACAAAATGATTGCGCTATCCTGGAGTAAATATGAGCATTCTCGGCAAACTGTATTTTGATGGTGCGTGGCACTCAGGCCAAGGTGGAACCTATCAGGCAATAGACCCATCCACAGCAAAGCCGCTTGAGCCGGTAATGGGTAAAGCCACCAAAGCGCAAGTTGAACTTGCCGTAGCAGCCGCTCAGCGCGACTCATTGGCCTTCGCTAAAATGCCCGCAGCCCAACGCGCCGTGTTTTTGCGTGAATGCGCCACCCAGATAGAAGCGCTTGGCGACGAACTTCCTGCTCGAATCACAAAGGAAACAGGCTACCCGCAAGGCCGCGGCGAAGGTGAACGCGCTCGTACCTGTGGTCAGTTACGCATGTTTGCTGATTCGCTTGATGCAGGGGAATTTGTTGATGCCCGCATAGACACGGCACAACCAGACCGCAAACCCGCGCCCAGACCTGATCTTCGCTTTATGCAACAGGCCATAGGCCCTGTGGCAGTCTTTGCGGTCAGCAATTTCCCCCTTGCTTATTCCGTTGCAGGTGGCGATACAGCGTCCGCCTTGGCAGCAGGCTGCCCTGTACTAGCAAAAGGCCATTTATCCCATCCAGGCACCGGAGAATTGGTCGCCCAAGCCATAGCGAAAGCCATTGAAATCTGCCAAATGCCCACAGGCGTTTTTTCATTTTTGATGGGTGACGACGCTGAAGTGGGCGCAACCTTGGTACAGGCCAGCCCGGTTAAAGCTGTTGGTTTCACCGGTTCAATCGCAGGTGGAACGGCACTTATGAAGCTAGCCAATGCGCGCCCAGAGCCCATTCCAGTATTTGCCGAAATGGGCAGCGTTAACCCTGTGGTTCTATTGCCCGAAGCCTTGAAAACCAACGCAGCAGCTATTG
>DAOORH010000046.1:0-13118 GCA_035389145.1 Cellvibrio sp. | reverse complement strand
GCTGGTTTTGGATGCTCACCTTAATTGCATGGGCGCAATATTGGTTTACCTTCAGCAATCCATTGTTGAAATATTTAAACAGTGGCGTTTACTGTTTCTATATTCTGCATCAAACCCTAATTCTCGTTATCGCGTACTTTGTAGTTCCTATGAAGTTAGGAGCTGGCTTTGAATCCGTAGCGATTATTTCTTCCGTGGCAGTTGGGTGCGTGGGGCTATATGAAGTTATTCGGCGACTGGCCTTCATCAGAGGGTTATTCGGGGTACAGGTTCGTTCTTAGGTGAGGGCCGTAAAGCAGGGCTATTGAATATAATTTCCTAATAGATGTCTTTTATTCTGGATTGTCTTGCCTTGTCTCGTTCTTCTTAGGGGTTTCCCTTTTAGTGATTAATACCACATGCATTTTGCGAGAATTGAACTAAAGTTAAGGGGTGTCAATCTCATAATAGGTATAAAAGTTCTATGAAGTTATTATCGGCGCTCTCTCGGAACCTAGGTGTTTTTGCTGTTTTAACAGGCGGTCTACTCGCTTTTTCGATGCAGGCATATGCCAAACCCGTCCGCGTGGTGGACAGTAATGATGGTCTCCCGAGTTATGCCAAGGGACTGTTAAGGCTCGCCTTCTCTAAACTTCCTGAAAAGTACGAGTTGGACGAGTCGACCAAAAACAACACCGAAGGCCGCGTTATTCAGATGATTGATGAAAATCAGCTGGACATCTGCTTTTTCGCCACTACCAATGAATTTGAAGAGCGTATGCGGCCTATTCGAATTCCGATGCTTAAAGGTTTGCTTGGCTATCGAGTGTTGATGATTAAAAAAGGCGATCAATCAAAATTTGATGGGATTCGGACTATAGAGGAATTGAAGCGTGTTTCCTTGGGTTCGGGTCGCGCGTGGGCTGATACTGATGTGTTGGTGGCAAACAACCTGAAAGTGGTAAAAGTACTTAAATACGACGGTATGTTTTTTATGTTGGATGGTGGGCGATTTGATGCCTTCCCGCGCGGTGCTCATGAGCCCTGGGCTGAAATTGCGAAACGCCCAACGCTTGGCTTAGATGTTGAGAAAAACTTATTGCTGGTGTACCCCAACCCTTACTATTTCTTTGTGAATAAAAACAATGTTGAATTAGCGAAAGCTATCGAGAAAGGGTTACGCATAGCGATGGAAGATGGCAGTTTCGATCAGTACTTTTTGAATGACCCAGCCGTTAAGGATGTGCTTGAAAAAGCTGACTTAAAAAATCGCACCATTATTCAACTGAAAAATCCAACTCTGCCAAAGGCAACACCAGTGGATGATAAGAGCCTGTGGTTCGACCCATATTCGCTTTAATCTATTCAAACAGTTTTACAAAAAAGGGCGTGCTCACCCGTGTGAGTACGCCCCTCTTTTTGGCTGTGATCTTATGTTTTAAAAGACATCCCAATGCTCAACAATTTTATTATTGTGCACACGAAAAATATCCGCCACGGTTAATCTACCGTTGCCACTGAATGTCCAAACCAAGTCATCACTTGCAACTGTGGCGAAAAAGCTTAACCCTCCTGCGGTCCGCGAGTTCACAAATGTTCTAAATGCCTCTCTGCCATCGAACACGAATGGGTTGTGTTGTATGTAACTGATGTCTATATAGGTATCAATTAGGCTCATATTCTTATCGTTAAATAGCCCAAGATAAACGCTTGTTACCAGCTCTTTATTTTCAGCTTCTGACGCTTGGGTGGCCACAGGCTTTCCATCGGCATAATAGTACAGGTTGCTAAAAAGAGAGTTTCCGCTGGTGGTAGTGGCTGGGACGTCTTGGGATTTACTCCAATGGTCGGTGATTTTGTTGTTGGAAAACTTGTACAAATCAATCAGGGCTTTACCTTTGAATTCATCAGACGGGGTGTTAGAAAGGTGCCAATGTACGGCAACATAATCGCCTTCTGCTGTAATGTGTTTCACAGTGGCAACATAGCCAGGATTGTTGTTTTTAAGTGCAAGTAAAAGAGCAGTCTCTGCGGAAACTCCGTTGTTGGCGCCTGGAATATGCAAGGTTACATTGGTATCAAATATGCCATCAATAATATCTATCTGATTTTTGTTCATGGCATCAGCATAGATTTTTAACACAAGGTCTTTATTTGTCGCTTCGCATTCAGGAGTGGAGCAAGATACTGCGCTCGTTGTCGAGCTCGTTGACACTGAGCTTGCAAGCGAACTTGATGATTCAGATAAACTAGAACTAGAACTAGAACTAGAACTAGAACTAGAACTCAGACTAGAGCTAGAGCTTAAACTGGAGATGGGGCTCGGTGTAGGAGTAGTTGAAGGTGATCCGCCGCCACCGCCACCACCGCAAGCCGTTAATAAGATTATGACGATTGACGGCACTAGAAAATATAATTTCATTTTTAGGTTTCCTTTTATATATGAATGATTTGCACTTTTAGTTAATGATCATCCTTTCCGATAATCTTTTCGGTATGCTGTTTCAATGCAATAGGCATTGCTTGATGATAAGGTGCGTGGCGCGCATTGCGCGGCGTCATTAGGCAAATACGCAATCGGCATTGCCATTAAGATAAAATGATGAAAATATTTTTTTATTATTCCTATATAAATCAATTGGATGAATGTTTACGTGAAGGCGCCGCTAACGGATAAGTTTTCTTTTGATCAGGTTGTTGTTGATCCTTACGCTAATGCGATCACTCTAAACGGCGTTGAGAAGCGCCTGGAACCCAAGCTGATTTCCTTGCTTTGCTTGTTGGCTGCTCAGGGGCGGGATGTTATTTCGCGTCAGGATATAACTCAGGCGATTTGGCCTAATGTGGTGGTGGGCGAAGAGTCAATTACTCGTGCAATTTTTGCGCTGCGCAATGCATTGGGAGATGATGCCAAGCAACCGCAGTACATTGAGACTATTCCCAAAAAGGGCTACCGCTTTTTGGTGGATGCCCAGTTGATCAACGAATCCTCTGTTGTGATTGAGCCCACCATTAGGCAGGAAGCACTCAGTAATGGGCGTCATTTCATAGGCTATTTCTTAGCCGCAGTAGCTTTGGTTATTGGTCTTTTATTGTTTTGGTATAAAGATGAGACGCCGGGTGCAGAAATTGCAAGCATCCTGCCTTTGAATAAAATGGAGGGTGTTGAGCGAGCAATCAGTCTCAATTCCGATGGCACCAAACTTTTGTTTATCCATGAAAATAACCAGAAAAACGATCTCTATAGTCGTGATTTGAAAGCGGCAAAGGATATTTTGTGGGTTCGCGATGAATTCGTAAAAAAGTCACCTGTTTGGATAGATGCTAACACCATCGCTTATATTCGCCAGCATGGCGGTGAAATGCAGGTTGTGCGGAATTATCGAGACCAGGCTCCTCAGGTTCTCTACGCGTCTAGCAAGCCAATTTTGCAGTTGAGTATGGTTAATGGAAATTCAGAAGATCTATTCTTTTTGGAGTTTCAGAACAACGAACTTATTGAATTGAGATCACTCAATTTGCGCAATGGTAAGCAACAAAGCTGGAGAGATATTATTCCAGAGCTGCCAAATAAAATTAGCCAACTTCAATATTCGACTAAATCTAACACATTGTTAGCTGTAAAGATTGAGCATGAAAGTCCAACAATCGTTTCGTTAGACCTAAATACAAAAAAAGTCACGACTATCAGTAGCCAGTTCAGTGAAGTCAATAGAATAGCCGCTATTAATGACCATTCTGTGCTGGTTGTAGGGAGCTTGGGCGCAGCTGAAGGAATTTGGTTTGTGGGTGAGCAACATTCACCAAAATTAGTGCTGCGAAGATCTGGCTCAGAAGCAATAGTTGATGCTCAAATTGATGTAAAAAGAAATATTGTTTTCTATGTTAATTTACAAAAAAATATCGACGTAAAAATAGTTTCCGTTCGTAAGCAAGAAGTGCAGTCCTTGCCTGAGTTAAATTCCAGTGGAATGGATGTAAGCGCTACATTCGTCAAAAACAATAAATTTATTTATTTTATGTCTAATCGCACAGGGTATTACGATATCTGGGGTTATGACATGGAGTCAAAATCTGTAAAACAAATTTCAACATTAAATGCTTTATCGATGACATGGTATTCGTTGTCGCATGATGGCAAAAAGCTTGCTATTGGTTTCCGGACAGATAATTTGTATTTAGGTGTTGTCGATGTTGAAACAGGAAAATTACAGAGCCATGTTAAAACGCCTTCCCATCGCCATCCATTAGCGTGGAGTTTTGATGATAAGAGTATTTACGCAAGCGAACATCAAGCTGAAATTAATCTCTTTAACTATGATGCGAACACATTAAAGCCATCATTATTTGCAGAAAAGTCTGGTCTTTACGTAAAATCGTTCAACGAAAAGACCTTGATTTATGTTGACTATAAAAGACACGCACTAGTAGAGCGGAATTTAATTACCCAACAAGAAAAAATATTGCACGACACCATTCCTGAATTGGCGAGTTTGTCTCCTGGGAAAATTAAACTAACTAAAGCAAATGACGGTTTCTACACATCTTGTCAAATAGAGTGGGTTAACAAAACTTGTTTGTATTCCTTGTCTTCAACCAATAGTTCTCCGATTGTGGTGAGTGACACGCCTTTCTGGGGCTTATTTGATATTACGGAAGATGGCGAAACAATTCTTGCTGAAGATATTAAACCTTCATCTGGCGATATCATGAAAATGCAACTGCGGGATTAATATACATCCCGCACGTTGCGTTTATCCATATTTGAATTAGGCATGTAGTTGGCGGGTTCTGCTTATTAGTTATAAATAATAGGTTTGGTGGTACTAAAAAGTCTTTTAGTTTTTGAGGGTTGAGCCGATGACGATAAAGCAGGAATCCATTTTAATGCCCTCAACCAGTCAGGTGTATTATGACTTTATCCTCGATCAATTCTACCTCCCCACTACTTTCTAGTTTAGCAACTAAGCAAGATCAGGTGTGGCCGCAATTAAAACCCTCCTCTCAGGCGCCAACTGAAGCTGTTCCAACCAGCGATGAAAAGCGCCAATCCGCCTTACGGCTGGTAACTCGCACGCTGGCTCAAGCCTATGAGAAAATTGTGGGGCGGGGTACCACATTGACTAAGGCTTACGCAGACCAAGAGACTATCGCTGACCAAAAACCAATGACCGCGACTAAAGCGGCAAATACTATTCTCGGTTTTATTGAGCGCCGCCTAAAAATGGATGTCGCAGAAGGCGCAACCCAAGAACAGTTACAATCACGGTTGGAGGCCGGTCTTGCCGGTTTTAAAAAGGGTTTTGCCGATGCGGAAGAACAATTAAAAGCCTTGAGCCAGTTCTCGCCAGAAGTGGCAGCAGATGTTGCTGATACTTATAGGCAAGTCTTGGACGGTGTTGATGCACTGCGTGCAAAATTTATCACAGACGCAACGACACCGGTAACAACGACTAACATGGATAAACCTGCGATCGCCACACCAGCAGCCGTAAATAACATTGCGATTCAGCAAGGCTTATATGAATACGCCGAAGCGCGTGATTTTAAATTCCAATTGACCACCAAAGAAGGCGATATAGTTAGTATTCGCGCATCATCAAGTATTGGTGTAAGTGCTGCAATTAGCCGTGATAACAATGGCGTTTCTGTCAGCGGAAGCAAAAGTTCTGCGAATAATTTTGAGTTGTCGATTGAAGGTAATTTGAGCGAAAGCGAATTGAACGCAATTAATGATTTGCTGGAACGAGTAGATAAATTGGCAGGACAATTCTACGCAGGTAATTTAGATTATGTTTTTGATAAGGCACTAAATCTTGGTTACGACGATCAGCAAATCGCAAGCTATGCACTTAATTTGTCGCAGGTCCAAATCCAGCAAATTGCCGAGAGCTACAGTACATTTTCGCCTGAAGGAGAAAAAGCTCCGAGCTTGGCAAATCAAATGGCACCTGTGGGTGATTTTATTAAAGATGTATTATCTTCTTTGAAAGTGGCTGATAATTTTATTAATCCTCATCAGTTGCTTCTGGACTTAACGTGGAAGATGGCAGATCAAGCGGAAAGTCAAAACGAAGAGCCCAGTGCTTTGGCGCAATTCCTTGAGCGCATTTTGGCGGTCAATCTACCGCAAAAACCTGAAGAGGTCACTGTTGTCTAATTAGCTTGAAATCCTCAGTATTAAAAAGCCCTCAAGCGTGAGGGCTTTTTTGTATCCCTAATACACATCCCGCACGTAGCGTTTATCCATATTTAATTTACGCATGTAGTTTGCGGTTTCTGCTTCGTCGAATTTCCCGTATGTTTGGATGATATCGCGCAGCGCGTTATCCACGTCTTTTGCCATACGGCTTGCGTCGCCGCACACGTAAAAATAGCCGCCTTCAGCATCAATCCAATTCCAGATTTTTTCGCCGTTTTCACGCATGCGATCTTGCACGTAAATTTTCTGTTGCTGATCGCGCGAGAAGGCGAGGCTTAATTCGGTGAGCACACCTTGTTTCTGGAATTCTTCTAATTCATCTTTGTAATAAAAATCCGTAGCGGCGTGTTGCTCGCCAAAGAACAACCAGTTTTTTCCGCTATCGCCACGCGCTCTGCGCTCTTGTAAGAAACCACGGAATGGTGCAACGCCGGTACCTGGGCCGACCATCATAATTGGCAAGTTGCCATCAGTAGGTACGCGGAAATTTTTATTGGCTTGGATGAAAATCGGAATATCTACGCCGTCGGCACGATCAGCTAGGAAAGTTGAGCTAACGCCTTTGCGAATTTTTTTGCCGTTAAAGAATCTTTCGTAACGCACTGCGGAAACGGTTAAATGAACTTGTTGCGCGTATTCTTTTGAGCTTGAAGCAATGGAATATAAACGCGGCTGAATGCGTTTTAGCAGCGGCATAAATTCATCAACACTGCAGCGAATGGGGAATTCGTGAATTACATCCACAAGCTGGCGGCCGTACAACCAATTTTGTAAATCGGCTTTTTTGTCTGCGCGTAAAAGCGCCGTTAATTCTTTGCTACCTGAACGCTGCGCAATAAATTGCAAGGCTTCGTTGCTGGGGCGGCAAATTTCAAAATTGTGTTGTAGAGCTTCGCGTAATGGTTTTTCGTTGGCGTCAACAATCACTGGCGCTTCGCGATTTACATTGAGCGCTACTACCAACTCATTAATCAGATCTGGGCAGTTTTGTGGCCATACGCCAAGCGCATCGCCAGCTTCGTAACTCAGGCCGCCTGCTTGGTTGCCGAGTGCGCCCAAGTCAAAACCAAATTGACGTGTATCTTTTGTTTCGCTGCCACTGTTCAAGCGTTTGTTGATCACCAATCGTGACAAATAAGGATTGGTTTTGGAGAAACCGCCTTCGGCTTTTTTTGCGCTGGTTGTCGTGCTGGCCATACTGGATGAAGCCTCTGTGGGCAAATGTGCTTTGAGTGCTTCATTGAGTTTAGTAAACCATTCGTTGGATGGTGTATCAAAATCTGTATCGCAATCAACTCGCTCGGTGAGCGGTTTTGCGCCGAGCGCTTGCAGGCGAGCAAATAATTTTTTGCCATGGCCGCAGAATTGATCGTAGTTGGAATCGCCGAGTGCGAGCAATGCGAAATCCAAGTGCGCGAGATTGGGCGCGGAATCGCTGCTGAGTTGTCCCCAGAAATCGCCGCCGCTGTCCGGTGCATCGCCATCGCCAAAGGTACTGGTGATAAAAATTGCATGCTTATTTTGGGCGAGTTTTTCTACGCTGTAATCGTTCATCGCCTGTAAATTAATTGCCCAGCTGCCGCTTAATTGCGCTGCGAATTTTTCCGCGAGTGCTTCGGCGTTGCCGGTTTGTGATGCCCACAAAATATTAAGTGCAGGTTTACTAATCGCTTGATTCGTACTTACACCGATTGGCAAGGTTCTGCTGAATAATCCCGCAAGTAAGCCATTTACGTAAACACGATTGGCGGGGCTAACAGGGCAATCGATGGGCAATGTTGGTACAGCATTGATAAGTTTTGCACTGGCAGTTAAGCCGCCAATAAAACCGCTTAAGAAAGTTTTTTCTTCCACCGAAAGTTCGGGTGCAACGACGGTTTTTAAACCGAGCGTGGTAGCGAAAGTGTCAATCAAAGTCATGCTGGTTTCCTCGCTCAAAGCAGCAAAGGGTATGCTGGTTTGAGCGGAGCTAATGTGCGTTGCGTTCTCATGTTGAGTTTGCGAATCATCTGCAAAGACTTCAACACGTTTGAGCGTAACCGCGCACACTTTTAATTCGGGCTGTTGCGAAATCGCATCAATCGCATCGCTGGTGACAGCGTTGATCGCGAGGTTTTCGCCGTAAATATCGTTCCAGTGAAAGGGCGCGAAGCAAGCGCCGGGTAGCACGCGATCCGTCACTATGGCGGGCAGTATGGCGTAGCCACGGCGTGAGCGCACTTCCACTTTGTCTTTGGTTTTAATGCCTAGCTCGGCGGCGTCTTCGGGGTGAACTTCTACAAAAGGCGCGGGGTTTAATTTGTTGAGCGTGGCGATTTTGCCGGTCTTGGTCATGGTGTGCCATTGGTGTTGCAGGCGGCCAGTGTTCAAGATAAACGGGTAATCGCCATCGGGCATTTCCACGGCGTCCACGTGTGGGCGGGCGAAGAAATTGGCTTTGCCGGAATCGGTGGCAAACAGAATTTTTGGTTGGCTGCCGTCATCGCGGATTTTCAGGGTTTGGTTGATTCCGGTGTTCAAATAGCGAATCGGGTTGCGGTCGCTAGTTGCTTCGTCTGCGCATGGCCATTGAATGGATTTTTCACGCAGGCGTTTGTAGCTTATACCGCGCAAGTCGTAGCCGGTTTTGGGGTTGTAGCTGCGTTTAATTTCTTCGAAAACTTCTTCGGCGGAGTTAAAGCTAAAGCCATCGGCAAAGCCCATCTCACAGGCGACTTTGGCCACTATCTCCCAATCTGCCATGGCCTCGCCCGGTGGAGGCAAAGCTTCTTGCATAAGCGTTAGGTTGCGTTCGGAGTTAATCATCACCCCTTCTGCTTCAGCCCAGAGGGCGCCGGGTAAAAGAATGTCGGCGTAGCGATTGGTTTCGGTATCGAGGAAGGCATCTTGCGAGATTACAAGTTCGGCTTTTTGTAAGCCGTCGATCACGATTTTGCGATTCGGAATACTGGCAACGGGATTGGTGCAAATGACCCAGCAGGCTTTGATGTCGCCTGCGGCCATACGCTCAAACATATCTACTGTGCCTTTGCCCAGCTTGGTGCTGATACTGCCGCGCTCAATGCCCCACATATCTTCCATAAACACGCGGTCGGGTTCAGCGAGTAAGGTGCGCTGGCCGGGTAGGCCGGGCCCCATATAACCCATTTCTCTGCCGCCCATGGCGTTGGGTTGGCCAGTGAGCGAGAAGGGGCCGCTGCCTTTTGAGCAAATTTTGCCGGTGGCCAAATGCAGGTTGCAAATGGCGTTGGTATTCCAGGTGCCGTGGGTGGACTGGTTTAAACCCATGGTCCAGCAGGTCATAAAGTTTTTGGCTTCGCCGATCAACTTGGCGGTTTTGCGAATATCGTCTTCAGGGATACCGGTGATGGTCGCTACTTTGGCGGGCGTGTAATCCGCTAAGAACTCCGGCATCGCCTCCCAACCTTGGGTGAATTGGGCGATAAACTCGGGGTCGGTATGGCCATTTTGGACTAACAGATGCAGCAAACCATTGAGTAGCGCTAAGTCGGTGCCGGATTTGATCTGCATAAACAGTTCAGATTTTTCGGCGGTCAGCGTGCGGCGCGGGTCAACCACAATCAGCTTCGCGCCGGCTTTGATGCGATCCATCATGCGCAAATAAAGGATAGGGTGGCAATCCGCCATATTGGCGCCGATTACGAAGAATAAATCAGCGTGCTCAAAGTCTTCATAAGAACCGGGTGGGGCATCCGAACCCAGCGATAGCTTGTAACCTGCACCTGCGCTCGCCATACATAAGCGCGAGTTGGATTCGATATTGTTGGTGCGCACAAAACCCTTGGCGAGTTTGTTCACCAAGTATTGGGACTCAATAGACATTTGCCCAGAAACGTAAAATGACAGTGCATCTGGGCCATGCTCATCCAAAATCGCCTTCAAGCGTTTGGCGGAGGTTTTGATAGCATCACCCATTGGGGTTTGTACGGATTGCGCTTCGCGATTGGCTCGCACAAACGCGGCTTCCATACGGCCAGATTCGCGCAAAGCTTTAGCGCTGGTTTGGCCCTTGGTGCATAGGCGACCGAAATTGGTAGGGTGATTTTTATCGCCGCTGACTTTGAGGATTTTCTTGCCGTCGGTTTCCAACAGCATGCCGCAGCCTACGCCGCAATAAGGGCAGACTGATGAAACGGTTTTGGTTGGGGCAGTATTTGTAACGCTAGAAGACATAAATCAAAACTCCGGATTGCAGGAGGTTTTGCAAGTGCTATGCCACAGGGTTCGATTTGAGTGAATGGGGGTGTATCTTCGGGTATCTGGAGGCTAAGTTAATGATATAAGTTGATAAGTCTGTAGTTTTTGAATCACTAAAGCTTTAAAGCTGGCTTATTAGGAGTATTAAACGAATTCAAATGGTGCGTACTTATCACTATCGGGCATTAAATTGTTATTTTTTGGGGCGATATTTTGAGCGTGAGGAATATGCGTTTTGAGATTTTTGTATTTATCTGCGTAAATATGGTGCAAATTTTCTCCTCAAAGCCCCTTCTTGCCTAAGCCCAACTCAAGCACTAAGCTGACGGCCTTTGCTAATCCCACTTATTACTGATCTTTATTATGCTTAAAGTCCGAATTATTGCTGCGCTTATCGCCATAGTTTTAACCATTCTTACTATTTATCTTGTCCCTTATGTGATCGATTTCTATCAAAGCTGGTCGGCAGGGTTGAGCCCTCAAGGGCGGCAGTGGTTCAACTGGAGTCAGGCGGGAATCGGGGTCTTGATTGCGGTGTATGGTTTTTGGCTTTGGAAGAAGAAAAAGCTGTAGAAGACAAATCTCATTATTAGGTAACTGCATTTACTTCAAAGGCCGCTTCTCGGTAACTGCGTCCTGCGTTACTCTACCTCCTGTATCCATAAAGTCGTCCCAGCCTGCCCCTTTACAAAGGGGAGGAGCAAAACGAACTTCGCACAAAAATCGCACTGGGAGTCAGCCCCTCCCCGCTTTTCAAGGGGGAGGTTGGGAGGGGGTGTTTTTGCAGGTTAAACTAAACCTCCTTCACCCCTTTTATCAAAAGCCATAAAGGGAAAACGAGCTCTCCTATAAAGGTAAACTGCGTTACGGTAATGCCAGAATCAGGTAAAAATACATTCACTAGAAAATCTACAAGATAACCAGTGCCTGCGATGGCGATTAGAATTCCTGTAAATTTTGGCAAGAAGCCTGAGCGATAGATTAGATGAGCCAAAGGAAACAGCCAAAGCCCCCAAAAAACATGCGCAACTTGTAAGCCGTGGTTGTGTAAGTGTGAGAACAATACAATCAATGCGTTGAGCTGCTCTTCTTTAAATACGTCAAGATAGCTACCACCGCTTAGTAATCGCAAAATGGCAAATTGAAATATTTCATTTGAAAATGCCACCGAAATTCCGATGAAGGCAAATACTGCCATTAACGAGGCCGATACTTTGTTAGCTTTATTCAAAAAAAAGTACAGCGAAAAAGCTAAGAGTATAAAAATTACTTGAGATAAGAGCCAGCTAACAATTCCCAGCTGATAAAACCCAATTGCAGATTGGATATTATTGGCGGTTTCAAGTGGATTGTCGTGAACGAAGTTTGAAAAATTAACAAATAAACTAAAGCCTGCAAACGGGGCCATGGCTAAATACAATGCGCCTGAAATTTTGGCCTTTTTATTTAAAGAAAATCCCTGATCTTCAGCGTTCATAGGTTACTCCCTAAGGATAAGTGTGTATTTGATTATCAAACCCCCTTCACCATCAAAATCGTCCCATCCACACTTGTTACTTGCACTCGGCGTTCTGGTTCAATAGGTTCACTACTCGAGCTATCCAAGCGTGCTAACCACTCCACGCCAGAATAACTTACACGTCCATCAGCTTGGGTGATACGCGCAGTCACGGGCACAACTTTGCCCACCATATCACTACTGGTTTCTGGCCCCACTTCTTTGTTCTGTAGTTTTTTGAGTGGCCCCCACAAAATTGCAGCACTCGCGAGCGATATGCCGCCCAGCGCTGCTAATGCGATACCAAAGTTGTGAATAATTCCGAGTGACATTAATACACCGGTAATCACGCTGCCAATCGCCATAAATAACAGTGGCCCACTCATTCCGAGCAAACTTAATTCCACCAGCAGGAAAATACCGGCAAGGGCGTAAAAAAAATAATCTTGATGTTGCGTAAAATATTCCATCGCGACATTACTCCTGATTATGTGGTTAATTGTTGTTTAGTTAATGTTGGTACGTGATTAATCGTTACGCGCAACTAAATTAATAGTTGCGCGTAATTAATAGCTACGCGTGATTAATCGTAGACGACACCGCAATCGCTTGCGCCACTGTGTTGGCGATGTTGTCACCCGTTTTACCATCGGTTAACACCACTGTGCCTTCTTTCGCGATAGCTTTGTGCGCGTCAATAGTGCCTTGTGCTAATTTAAAATTCACAGCAATGCGGCCGTTAGGTGTTGCAGCTGCATCACCTACCATTTGCAATGCGCCGGCATCGGCGGCGGCCACTAATTTAATTGCGGCCGATTTACCTTCGGCTTCTAAAATTTGCGATTCTTTGCTGGCTTTCGCAGCGAGAACTTGTTGTTCACGCGCGGCTTCTGCCTCTAAAACAATAGACGCTTTTTGGCCTTCCGCTTTAGCAATGGCAGCTGCTTTTTCACCTTCGGCCGTTAAAATAGCAGAGCGCTTTTGGCGTTCAGCAGACATTTGTTTCTCCATATCTTCTTTAATGGAGGGTGGAATAGTGATTTCCAGAAGTTCAAAACGTAACACAATAATGCCCCAGGGTTGTGTGGCATCGAGCATGGCTTTTTGAATTTCCGCGTTAATCGCGGCGCGGTTTTGAAAACACTCGTCCAATTCCATAGTACCAATCGCGTTACGCATAGAGGTCATGGCCAGCTGCGTGGTAGCGAGTTTGTAATCGGT
>DAOORH010000045.1:0-13248 GCA_035389145.1 Cellvibrio sp. | reverse complement strand
CTGGATGCAATTGACCGTAAAGGTAGCTTTGGCGCAGCGGCAGAGGTACTTTTTAAGGTCCCATCTGCGCTCACCTATACGGTTAAAAAGCTAGAATCCGACTTAGGAATCAGTATTTTTGATCGCTCTAAGCAGCGAGCGCAACTCACCACTGCAGGCAGATTATTACTGGAACAAGGGCGCCAACTTCTGCAGGCGGCCAACGCCATAGAAGAAGCCGTACAACAATTGGAGTCAGGCTGGGAAACACAATTACGCATAGCCAAAGACACCATTCTGCCCTTGGCTCCCCTACTCAAGCAGATCAACGCGTTTAACCAGCTGGATAAACGCGTATCCATCACCATTAGCGAAGAAGTGCTGGGCGGAACTTGGGATGCCTTGATAGCTGAACGCTGCGACCTCGCACTAGGTGCAAGCGGCGATTTACCCAAGGGCTTATTTGAGCATCGCTTAATGGGTGAGATTGAATTTGTGTTTGCCGTAGCACGCGAGCATCCTCTGTGTTCGCACAAAGGCCCAGTGGATGCAGCAGCCATTCAAGCATTCCCAACCATAGTCGTCACCGATTCTTCGTTGACTACGCCCGGGCGCTCGTCAGGCTTGCTAGAGAGCCGCCAGACCATTCGCGTCGCTAATGCCCCTGCAAAAATTCAAGCGCAAGTGATGGGGGTTGGCGTGGGGTTCTTACCAAAACACTTGATTAAACCTGAACTGGCCAGTGGCGATTTAATTGCACTCGACTGCTCGGTGCCCCGCCCTAAAGCTCCGCTTTATATGGCGTGGCGAAAAGAGAATAAAGGCAAAGCCTTAGCGTGGTTTGTCGAGGCCAGCACGAATAGCAAATGGTTTTAAATGTATGCGCACACTATTGAGTTTCAAATCATCCTGTTCAGTCGCTTTGCTTGGCGTTAGTTTTTTAAGCGCAAGTAGCTTTGCGGATACTTTATTGCTCACAAATGGCGATCGCATTAGCGGTGAAATACAAGCACTTAACGACACCTCACTTACGATAAAAACAGATTACAACCCGAGTATAAGTATCACACTCAATGCGATTAGCAGCTTTTCAACCGAAAAATATCTTGATTGGAAAATCCGCCAAACTCAAAACCATGTGAAAATCGAGCAATCCAATCAATCCCATAATGTGCTCATTAATAATGAGCTAGTACCTATCAATACGCTTAGCCTTGCTAACACGCTCGCGGAACCCAAATGGCGTAAATCAGGTAATCTCGAAACGTCTATCGAATTTGAGGATAAAAAAAATCAAAAACATAAAATTCATATCAACGGTGATATTATTCTTGAATCTGATGTGTGGCGTCACAAGCTAAAAAGCGAATTAAAGCGAGAGAAAGAAGCAAAAGTACGCACCGAAGACAATGCAGAGCTGCGCTATGCGTTGGATTATTTATTGAATGACGAATGGCTGCTGCGTAGTGAGAGTTTCTACCGTGAAGATAACCTAGGCGATATGAACAAATATACCTACCTTGCTCTCGGGCCCGGTTATCGCGTGTGGGGCGAAGGACGGGACAAGCTAGATATCATTACAACCTACAATCACTTTTGGATAACCAATAAAGCCTATGCGATTGAATTAAATGCTTGGGCCGCAACGATTGATTACAAACAACTTTGGCTTGATGGAAAAGTAGAGACTTTTTCGGATATGCAAATTGCTTTCCCCGATTTAGAAGGATTGGACAGTATTACCAATATCAATCTTGGCTTACGCTACCTATTAACACAAAGAGTTTATCTCTCCCTGAAATATGAATTTAATGAAACCAAATCATTGCTGGGATCAGACAGAGAAACTAGCACCATCCTTGGGGCTGGCGTTAATTTTTAAGAAACATTAATAAACGGTTCTTTAGAAGTCTGGGGGCCAAAGGATCCGCTAAAAAAATCAGCTATACATCTTAATATATTTAGCATGAGTACATTTGTCATTTAGCTGTTTAACTTTGTTAAGCCCGCTTCCCTTCCGCCGGTGCCTGTGGGATTATCTGCCGCCTAGCAGCGCGACAAGTCTAATCAAGAGGTGCCTGCCTATGTCCAACCATTTTTACCACCTGCTCGCCAATTGGTTGCCACTGAAAGATGAGGCCAACTGGGTATTGGGCGCGGTGATTAATACGCGCGGCTCGGTGTATCGTAAAACTGGCGCCCTTATGTTGCTGAGCGATGCTGGCCACCAGTTAGGCTTATTGAGTGGCGGCTGCATTGAATCGGATTTGTTGCTACAAGCTCGCAAAGTCATAGCACTGGGCAAATCACGCCAAGTGGTTTATGACGCCAGCGACGATAGCAATATCGCATGGCGGTTGGGTATAGGTTGCGGCGGTGCCGCTGAAATAGTGTTGCACCCCTGTAACGCACAAAATCAATTTCTCCACTTGCCCACTATTTTTTCCTGCTTGCAACAGCAGCAAGCATGCAACATGAATTTGCATATTGAAACGGCGCAGGCCAGTTTTACGCCCTGCCAGCGCGCATTTGAACAACGCCAACACGGCAGCCTGCAATACATAAATGACGAGCAAGTTCTCTCAACATTAATTAACCCACTGCCGCATTTATTGGTATTAGGGAACGGTGTGGATGTCATTCCACTCTGCCAATTAGCCTTAGTACTGGGTTGGCGCGTTACACTTGCAGATCAACGTTTAAATGCGCACAAGCGCGAAAATTTCCCCACAGGCATTACAGCGCTAAGCTTATCTGCGGCTGAACTAGAGAACGAATTTTTACAACAAGTGGATGGCGTGGTGATAGCACACCACAATGTTCGATTAGATGCCGCAGCCATAGCAGCGCTACAAGAAAAAGAAATGCAGAATCCCTATATAGGATTACTCGGCCCCGCAAAACGCAAAGCCGATGTGCTCGCCTGTGCAGGTTTGCATGAAGCGAAATTGCGCTACCCCATTGCAGGACCTATGGGTTTAGCATTGGGCGGCGATTTACCTGAGAGCATCGCGCTATCGGTATTGGCAGAATGCCACGCAAAAATATTTGGCAGTAACGCACTGCCTTTAAGTGCCATGACCTTAAGCACCATGTTTGCAAGTCAAGAATTTTCAAATCAAGAAACGGCAATGAATTTTCCACTTAATGCAGTCGCCGCATTATGACACTTGATGTTTTAGCTCTTGATATTTTAGCTCTTGATGTTTTAGTTTTGGCAGCAGGCAGCGCCAGCCGTTTTGGTGGCTGTAAATTATTGGCAGATTGGCAGGGGCAGCCCTTAATTGCTGCAAGCATAAACGCTGCAAATGCACTTAAACCTGAAAAAATGATTATTGTGGCTGGCGCGTTCTATTCACAGTTAAAAGAAGCGCAACTAAATCTGAATGATGTTGAACTTATAGAATTTCGCGATTGGCCATTGGGTATGGGGCATTCGCTAGCATTCGGTGTAAGTCACATGCCCAGCGATAATCCGGTACTGATTTTGCTGGGCGATCAACCGCTTATACGCGCGCAAGACTTACAAAATTTGTATAACGCTTGGTGCGCACAGCCAACGAAAATCGCCTGCTCTATTTTTGCGGATTCGTTTGGAGTGCCCGCTATTTTTCCAGCGCAATTTAAAACTGAATTACGGGCTTGTACGGGTGATCGCGGCGCAAAAAACGTGCTTACGCGTTACGCGGATGAACTGATTAGAGTACCCATGCCCACCGCTGAATTTGATGTAGATACACCCACTGATCTTGATAGATTATTGTTAAAAAAATATTGCTCGCTAACTGAATAGTTCAAAGGAGTTCCCCCATGATTTCGCTCACGATTAATGGCAAAGCCCACCAGCTCGATATAGACCCAGATACTCCTTTGCTCTGGGCGCTGCGCGATGAATTGAAAATGACCGGAACCAAACTTGGTTGCGGCATGGCACTCTGCGGCGCTTGTACCGTGCATATGAATGGTAGCCCCGTGCGCTCGTGCAGCATGCCTATTTCAGCAGCGAGCGGTGCGAATATTCAAACTATTGAAGGCATTAACTCACCGACTTTTGAAGCCGTGCAGCAAGCGTGGCGCAAGTTGGACGTAGTGCAATGCGGTTATTGCCAATCGGGGCAAATCATGTCAGCCACGGCATTGCTACAAACCAATAAAAAACCTACCGATGCAGATATTGATGCTGCCATGTCTGGCAACCTCTGCCGTTGCGCTACTTATCAACGCGTTCGCGCTGCAATTCACCAAGCCGCTGATACTTTGGGAGGCAAAGCAAAATGAATTTTTTAAATCAATTTAATCCACAATCGGTACAAACAGAAGATTCAACCACCCTATCGCGCCGCACCTTTTTGCAGGCCATAGGTGTTGGCGGCGGATTATTAATTGGTAGCGGTTTTGTTGTTGGCAGCGCATCCGCATTTGCAGCAAACACGCATTCGTCTACAACAAGTGCCACAGGTACAGCACCAAGCTTTAATGCATTTTTAAAAATTACACCCGATAGTAAAGTAACTATTGCGGTTAAACATTTGGATATGGGCCAAGGCGTGAGCACCGGTTTAACCTCTTTAGTGGCCGAAGAATTAGATGCAATTTGGGAACAAATGGAATGGGAATTTGCCCCCGCTGACGCCACCAAATACAACAATTTATTTTGGGGCCCAACACAAGGTACTGGCGGCTCATCGTCTATCGCCAACTCGTATATGCAATTACGACAAGCCGGTGCTGCCGCACGTGCTATGTTAGTTGCAGCCGCTGCTGCTGAATGGAAAGTGCCCGCTGCAGAAATTCGTGTAAGCAAAGGCATTATTTCCCACGGCAACCGCACCAGTAATTTTGGCGCACTCGCGGCTAAAGCATCGCTCTTAGCGCCGCCGCAACAACCCGCATTAAAAGACCCAAAAGATTTTCAATTTATTGGCAAAAGTATTCCACGCAAAGACAGTGCAGAAAAAACCAGCGGCCAAGCAATTTATACGCAAGATATTCAACTGCCCGGCATGCTCACCGCGCTGGTTGCTTACCCGCCACAATTATTCGGCAAAGTTAAAAAGCTGGATGCCACTAAAGCCAAAGCATCGCCCGGTGTTATCTCCATCGTAGAATTTCCACGCGGCGTTGCGGTAGTGGCAGAAAATTTTTGGGCGGCGCAAAAAGCACGCAAATTGTTACAAATAGAATGGGATTTATCTGCATGTGAAACACGCAGCAGTGATCAACTGTTTAAAGCCTGCCACGAGGCCGCTAGCAAAGCAGGTAACATTGTAAAAAACACGGGCGATGCAACAGCAACACTTGCCAGCGCTAAAAAAGTCATTACCGCAGAATATGAAATACCCTATATCACCCACGCGGCGATTGAGCCTATTAATTGCGTGGTGAAAGTAGAAAAAAATAATTGCGAACTTTGGTACGCCTGCCAAATGCCAACGATAGACCAACAACAAGTTGCAGCCGCAACCGGCGTTAAACCAGAGCAAGTAAAAATTAATACAGCTTATGCGGGCGGCAGCTTTGGTCGCCGTGCCTGCCCAAGTGATTACGTGGTGGATGCAGCGAACATTGCCAAGCAAGTGCCAGGGCGCGCGGTAAAAATGGTGTGGACGCGCGAAGATGAAATTCTCAATGGCCGTTATCGCCCCATGGCAGTTCATCACATACGCGGCACAGTTTCTGCGGATGGAAAATTAAGCGCTTGGCAACATCACGCGGTGGCACAATCCATTTTACGCGGCACACCTTTTGAAGCAATGGTTCAAGGGCCTGTAGATGGCACAGTCGCCGAAGGCATTAGCGACATGCACTACGCGATTCCCAATTTGCACGTAGCGGCAACAGAAATCCCGATAAAAATTTCCACACTCTGGTGGCGTTCCGTAGGCCACTCAGGCAATGCATTTGTGGTGGAAACTTTTATTGATCAACTCGCAAAAGCCGCAAAACAAGACCCGGTTATTTTCCGCAGCGAATTACTTGCGAAAGAAGCTCGCGCCTTAGGTGTATTAAATCTCGTCGCTGAAAAAAGCGAATGGAGTAAGCCTTTGCCAAAAGGTGTAACGCGTGGCCTTGCCGTGCATAGATCTTTTGGAACCTGGGTGGCACAAGTTGCCGAAGTACGCGTAAAGGCAGATGGCAGTTTTCGTGTTGAGCGTGTTGTGTGCGCAGTCGATTGCGGGGTTGCAGTAAACCCAGATGTCATTCGCGCACAAATGGAAGGTGGCATCGGCATGGGTTTAAGCGTTGCCTTGGGTGAGGCTATTACGTTAAAAAATGGCGCGGTAGAACAAACCAATTACCACACCTACCCTGTAATGCGAATCGACTCAATGCCAAAAGTTGAAGTGCATATAGTGCCTTCTGCTGAAGCGCCCTCTGGTGTCGGTGAGCCCGGTTTGCCTCCTATCGCGGGCGCAGTGGCAAACGCATTATTTGCAGCGACGGGAAAACCAATTACGCGCTTACCTTTATCAGCCAAAGTCTAAGTAGTTCGGAAGATCGTAATACAGAAATTAAAAAAGCCGCTGATGAGATTCAGCGGCTTTTTTTGTTAGTAGAGTATTTTCTGATAGTTAGGTATTCAGCAGCAATGCATTTGGAACTAGACACCAAATAAATCTATTTGCTCAACCGAAACAATCGTCGTTTTTGATTTAGGGATCGTGGACTTGCGTGACTTTTGCTTCATTCGGGAACCGTGCTTATCCAACACTTGCTGTGCGCTTGCTTTACCCGCATCGCTTTTTCGAATAACACTGATACGCTCCTTCATAATCCGAATATTTCGCTCAGCATTTACCAACGCCGCTGCGTAGCCCGGCAAAGCCATAGTTTCATGGCAAGCAATTTGTTCTGCGGTGAAACTGCGTAATTCTGGTACCCAGCGCTTTATAAATTGGCACTCAGGGTCTTGATCCATTAATTGTTTTAGCGGGCTGTAAACCCGTATGGTATTAATACCGACAATTGCCGCTTGCATTTGCACCTGTGAGAAATGAATCCCAGGTTCATAATCGGTAAACAATTTGGCGAGTGGGTATTGCAAATCACGCCAGTGAATATGCAAACCAAAGCATGCAAAATTAACAACCATCGCGCGCATACGGAAATTTAAAAAGCCCGTGGCCTGCAAACAGCGCATGCAGGCATCAATTAATGGAAACCCAGTTTGGCCATTAACCCATGCATCAAGCGCGTTTGGATTCTGTGTATATTCGAGCGGCTCATAAACTGGATTCAATGCACGAAATTCCATCCAGCTTGCCGATTCCAGCCGTTGAACAAAGTGATCGCGCCAAAATAAACGTGCCGTGAAACCTTCTAAACTTTTATGCCAACGCTGGGCAAGCTTATCATCTGGATCAGATTCTAAAAGTTCCTCAACCTCTTTCAAACGCTCGTGCAACCGCGAAAAAATTCGCCGCAAACTAATTGTGCCCCACGCGATGTGAGGCGATAAACGCGAACCATAGAAAAATGCTTTGTTCGGCGATGAAATCCCACCACGATAGCCAAGGCCGCGCTCACTTAAAAAACTATCCAAGGTGCGCTGCGCTCTTCTTTCATTAACCATTTGCACGCTTGCCCACTGAATCCGCTCATCCAGTAATTGAGGCGCAAGCTCTTGCAAGCTTGGAATTTCATAGCAATCGCGATGATTAATAGTTAACGGAGGTAACAAAGGCTGTGGTATCGCAAGTGGTTTTGCTAATGGCTCACTGTCAAACAATCGCTCCGCAATAAATTGTTGGCGGTTGTCGCGCGAACGCAAACGCCGCACCACACCCGACTGCGGAAATTCTCGCCAAATAACTGACTCAGCATGACTCCATTTTTTTACTGCGATATCCCGCTTAAAAGTTACCCCCGCGCCCGTTTCCTCGTGTGAAAAAATATGGGTGAAATGAATGTGTTGTCTTAATTGCGCAAAGCCTCGCGGCAAATTTTCGTGCACCACCAATAACTCAGCACCCAGCGCACGCAAGGAGTTTTGTAAATCGGTTAATGCGGTCAGTTGTGCATGTAAATGAAAGGCAGAAGCATCGGGAGCGAGGTAAACATCTGGCTCAAGAAAAAAGACGGGAATAACTTGACCACACTCACTGAGCGCGGCATGCAAGGCGGCATTATCATCAAGGCGAAAATCGCGTTTTATCCACCACAGCGCCAACATACAAAAACCAAAGTAACAAATCTTGGTTCTCTACGCTTGATATTGAACATTGGATCTGCACTGCAAACAAAAACTATTAAATCTCTATAAAAAACTCTGCCTCGAGGAGCACCGGCTACCTAACGCCATACTAGGCCGCTTCCGCATCACAGAGAAAGCGAACCCCAGTAAATAAGAGCGGAACAGCCAAACCAAAAAATCCAATGACCGAGCAGTAGATACTCTTTTGCTTTTTGACGCAGAGCAAAAATCTGCACCAGCCACGCACAACCCCACAAAAAATAAAGTGCCGCAAGCCCAAAGCCAATGAGCTGCTTTTGTAGAAAAATGTCAGTGAAGGCCAGTGTGAACAGCAATGCTGACAAAACTAGAAGATCAACCGTAACCAACTGAAACGCGCACATTGACTGCACCCAGTTACGTTCAAGTGCTTCAAAGTTCGCCACCTTTTCTCTATCGGCTAATTTGGCAGGTGCGACACTCAGCGATTCGCGAATGCCGCCAAAGACGTGTGCGAGGAGAGCAAGAAAGGTTAGCCCTCCAACAATAGCAAGTTGATAGTTCATTAGTGGATCTCCTTATAAAGAATTGCCTTACTCATAAAACTGCGATTTAAAAGCTTTACTGTGGTTTTCAAAACGTTTTTGAAATCCCAAATAAATGAAATTTGCTTTGGTAATAAACATAGAAGGCAGAAACTAATATGCCAGTAATTATTACCTGATAAATTGAAGTCGTTGTGCTGCCTGACTCTAGCGAAGCCTCAGACGAAGTAAACCCATCCACGGCGCCGACAACAAGTGCCAGAGGAAAGATAATGGCTATACAACGCACAGTTATTGGCAGGCCAATTGTGAAAAAACGAAGCAAGAAATCTTTGTCATCGGCTTTTTTATTTGCGCAATAACAGAAATACATTCCTAAAACCGAAACAACAAGCAGTAACAGAGACTGAATTGAATCGATGTACGAATATTCTTGACCCGCATGAAGGAGCGGATCAGATGCCAAAAGCATTAGCACGCTGTATGCAATAGCATACTTAAATTGTTCTTTTTGACTAAGTTTTCCTTCTTTAAGCTCTTCGATCAAGGCATTTACATTCCAGATATACATTATTCTCTCCAAGTTCTAACGTTAAGTTTAGCGGCTACTTTTAAGCTGTGGTTTTGTGGCATACTTTTGCGTAGCAAAAACATAAACATGCGTCTCAAAAACCATCACTTTGATTTTTTATTGGTGTTCAGCGGAATACTAAATTTTGTTTCAACGCATGTTCTTCCACTTTTCATGTTTACATAGTTAATAACACGAATGTAAATAATGTCGTTTCTTTCCACCATATGAATCAACTCAAGCTCTTTTTTTCCCTCTTGATAAATGATTGCCTCATTCTTGAGATTAACCCTAACACCAAAATCAGTTACATAACCCACGGGCAAATCAAACACCAAATAACCATCTTCTTCCGGTTGATAACGAGCACCCTCAAGAATTTCTTTAGGCTTAATTATCGCTGTTGCTTCTGATCCGGAACCATTAATACATTCATTCCCCGTTAATTCTCCGTTTACGGCAGATAGCGTATTTAAGCTATTTCTCATTTCATCAAGTTCATCTGCATTAACTTTTATGTCTGAAGCGAAAGAAAGCTCAGAGGATAACATTGTAAGAATACAAAGTGACTTAAGTAGTAAACTCATAAAACCTCACGCATCAACGGCTAATTAACCGAAAATCATTTAAATTTTTGACTGATTTTTTGGCTATTCATAAGTATCCCGACATGGTAGAGCTTGGCGAAGTCACGAATTAAAGGATTGGTGCTGTGCTCACAAATTGCTTTAGTTAATTTTTCGGATTGTTTCTCTGACATGTCTGGACTCACCTTAAAGCCCACATAGGCTTCAATTTCTTCAAGACTTGAAAACTCAGTATGAAGCTGTATACATTCCGGCGTTAAAATATCTGAAACATCAATTTTATCTATTTCTTCCTGAGATAGAGATGATAAATGAACCATTTGAATTTCACTCATGCTTTCTTGTTGCCTCTTCATGAGTTCATTACGGAGCCTAATATTTCTGACTGTAGGAATGACAATAAGCAAACCAAATACAAAAACCATGATGGTTATATAAAGATAAATAAAATTCATGTTTTATGAAATCCAAAATTCAGCAGAAACTCTAAAACCACAATTAAACATAAACCGTTTATTAAACTATGTTCATCGCTTGAAGTCGCACTGTTTGAGCGATTTGTATTTACACCTGTTCCTATGTGAGATTTAAACCGCCATCGGAAAGTATGATTTCGCCCGTAAGATAGCTACTTGAAACAAGCATAGATGCAATATGAGCAATTTCACTTGGCTTTGCGCCACGCCCCATCGGAGACTTTTCTTTCCAGAGTTTATGCGCCTCAACCCATGTTTCTGTCATAGGAGTATCTACTAAACCAGGGGCAATTGCGTTTACGCGAATACAGGGCGACAAGCTGACAGCCAAGAGTTTAGTTAGATGATTTAAGGCCGCCTTGGATGCAGCATAAGGGATAGAGGCTCCTTTCGGCCGAACACCTGCATGAGAGCTAATGTTTACAATACTGCTGGGGCAATCTGGAGTTGATGATGCTCGTAGTGCTTCTTCAGCTTCGGCAATTAATAGCCAAGGGGCAATAACATTTACGTCATAAAGTTTACGCCATATTTCAGCCGAGGCCTCTTTGAGCGAGCCATGAGGAATCATAGCGTTAATACCTGCGTTATTTACCAAAACATCTAACCTGCCATGACGAGACAAAACGTCTGACATTAAAAACTTCACTTGATTCTCATCAGACAAATCAGCTTGAGTGTAGGTCGCGTTTGGAAAAGTTTTCGCGAGTCTTTGCCCTTCGGAAGCGGTTGATTTGGAATGAAAGACAACGATAAATCCATCGTCGGAAAGACGTTGCGCAATTGCTTTACCAATTCCAGAGGTGGAACCGGTAACAAGAGCAACTCTTGATTTATTTTTTTCTTGATAAAAATTCACAGCATCTCCTTTAAATTCCGTAGCAACATCGCTTCATCATTGTTCACCAACAAAAAGACAAAAAATCACAGCAAGTCTTTCTTAAAATCCAGCCTAAAATACTGCTTTTCATAAGCCTGCCCTTGAGAATCATAATAAAGAGCGGAAACAGGATAAGCTTGATCCTGCAAAGGCAGGTATGAAAGTTTTTTTGCCAGAGCGATCATTTCGGGGCTTTCAGAAGGGTCGATACTCACGTATATCTGCGAATAACCGTATTGCTTGGCAAGAGTTTCTCTTGCTTGTATTAACGCAGCAGCTACGCCCTTTCTTCGGTATCCTTCAACAACATATAAATCGCTTAGCTTTGGTAAGTGCGACTTCTTTTTTTTGGTTTTGGTGATATCCAAATACACAAGACCAAATCCAACAATCTTTTCTTCTATTTCTGCCACTAAAAAATAGGCTTTTTCTCCATCACACTCGTCTAAATAACGTGCAAATAATTTCGTAGTATTTCTAGCATCACATAATCGTTCCATATCTTCTATTTTTGCGTGCCTTATTATCATAAAGAGGCCCCCTCAGATTTTTATTTTCATGATTTTTTGAAACTTAAACATCTCGTCCTCCTCATCCGATTTTTTAGGCCTTTGGTTTGGATCAGGATGATAACGATTGTAGAATTCAACTATCTTAAAACCGCACTTGTTTACATAGAAATGAATGTTTCTTTTCTCAAAATAGGGAGTTACTGTCTCCCAAACCTCGGTTTCTGGATGCATTTTTTCAATTTCGGTCCATGCTTTAGATCCAAGCCCTCGATCATGACCCCCAACCTTAATAAAAAAAAGCAACAAGGTATTATGTTGCGTTTTTTCATCAATAGACACGACCGCACCGCCAGAAATGTTGTTGCCCACCAGAACGTGATAGATCACAGAACCAACTGCAGCAAATGACTCCTCAATATCTGAATCTGAAGGAATCGGTTCATTTAACTCACCACCGAATTCACTTTCAGCCGACATCTTGAAGGCTTCTTGCAAATCCGTCTTAAACATTTCAAGTTCCGATTCAGAGGCAACACGTAGGCTTACATTTAGCTTGCACAGATCAATCACGGTAATTCAATTCCTATTTTTTAGCGCTTCGTGTACAAAACACCTAACAAATATATATAGCTTTCAATTCTGCTCTATTCATCACCACTGTGATAGCCTAAATGCGTTTTAAATAGGCACAACTGGATAACCAACCACCCTATTTCAACCCATGTAAATCCCTATAAAAAACGGCGGCATCTTTGCAGATGCCGCCGTTTTTATTCGGCAGATGTAAAAATCTACACCACAAGCTATTACTTCGGCAATTCAACCTCACCAGTTACAGTCAACTTGGCAGCTGAAGCTTTAACATATTTAGGTTGGCCGCCGCCCAAGTGTAAGGTGTAATCACCGGCTTGAACTTTGCGAACGCCTTTAGCATCTACCTGTGACAAAGCGCGAGCATCTAGGTTGATGCTTACGGCTTTGGTTTCACCCGCCTTTAAATTTACGCGCGCGAAGCCTGCCAAGGTGGGGTTTGAAGGATCGTTAGGTTTAGCAACATATAACTGCACAACTTCTTCACCTTCTTGTTGACCGGCGTTGGTGATATTTACCGTCGCTTTAACAGCATCGCCCGCTTTAATGGAGGTGGCCGATAAGCTGGGTGTTGCATAATTAAATGTGGTGAAACTTAAACCGTGACCGAATGGATAAAGCACATCACCTTTAAAGTAACGGTAAGTGCGTCCATCCATTTTGTAATCGCTAAAGGCTGGCAATTGATCGGCAGATTTGTAGAAGGTTACCGGTAAACGGCCAGATGGGCTGTAATCGCCCGCGAGCAAACCAGCCACCGCAGTACCGCCTTCACTACCGGGATACCAAGCTTCAACAATTGCAGATACATTTTTATCGGCCCAATTTACCGAGAGCGCGCTGCCGTTCATTAACACTAATACCATTGGTTTTTTGGTTGCATGCAAACGCTCGAGCAATGCTTGTTGTGGTGCGGGCAAATCGATACTGGTGC
>DAOORH010000044.1:0-13609 GCA_035389145.1 Cellvibrio sp. | reverse complement strand
CGCGCCCCAATCACCTTGCGCAAGAAATTATCGATAACTCGGTGGATGAAGCGCTGGCAGGTCACGCCAAATCCATTGAAGTTATTTTGCACAAAGATCAATCCGTTACTGTCACCGATGATGGTCGCGGTATGCCGGTAGATATTCACCCGGAACAAGGCAAACCCGGTATTGAAGTGATTTTGTGTACGCTCCACGCCGGCGGAAAATTCTCCAACAAAAATTACCAATTCTCCGGCGGTTTGCACGGTGTTGGTGTATCGGTAGTGAATGCACTTTCCGATAAGTTGGAAGTAACTGTTAAGCGCGATGGCAATGTTTATCGCATGGGTTTTGCTAATGGTGACAAAGCCACTGATTTAGAAATTATCGATACCTGCCCAAAACGCCAAACCGGTACCAGCGTAAAATTTTTACCCAACCCAATGTATTTTGATTCGCCGAAGTTTTCAGTTACGCGTTTGCGCCATGTGTTGCGTGCAAAAGCGGTGCTATGCCCTGGCTTAACCGTTTCATTTTTGGATGAACAAACTGGCGAAAGAGATGTTTGGTATTACGAGGATGGTTTAAAAGATTATTTGGCTGGCGCAACTCAAGGCTGGGAAACTTTACCTGCAACGCCATTCGTTGGCGATTTCAGCGCAACTACTGATGCCGTGAGTTGGGCAGTGCAATGGCTGCCAGAAGGTGGCGAAGTTATTCAAGAGAGTTACGTAAATTTAATTCCAACTGCGCAGGGCGGAACCCACACCAATGGTTTGCGTACGGGTTTGTTAGATGCCATTCGCGACTACTGCGAATTCCGCAATTTAATTCCGCGCGGTATTAAACTCGCACCTGAAGATATTTGGGCTAGCTGTTGTTTTGTGTTGAGTTACAAAAATCAAGACCCACAATTCTCTGGTCAAACCAAAGAGCGTTTAACATCGCGTGAAGCTGCGGCATTTGTTTCTGGAATCGCAAAAGATGCCTTCGCACTTTGGTTAAACCAACATACTGAAGATGGCGATAAGCTTGCAGACTTTTGCATTAATAATGCTCAAAAGCGTGTTAAATCCAGCAAAAAAGTTGCGCGTAAGAAAATTACTGCTGGCCCAGCACTACCCGGTAAATTGGCAGACTGTTCAAGCGGTGAACCTGCACTCAGTGAATTGTTTTTAGTAGAAGGTGATTCGGCGGGCGGTTCGGCGAAACAAGCGCGTGACCGCGAATATCAAGCCATCATGCCGTTGCGCGGGAAAATTCTAAATACGTGGGAAGTTGATTCTTCTGAGATTTTAGCCAGTGAAGAAGTGCACAATATTTCCATTGCGATTGGTATGGACCCCGGTAGCGAAGATTTAAGTGAATTGCGCTACCACAAAATTTGTATCCTTGCGGATGCGGATTCGGATGGTTTACACATCGCAACATTGTTGTGCGCATTATTTGTAAGGCACTTCCCCGTTTTAGTACGCAACGGTTATGTTTACGTTGCCATGCCACCGCTCTACCGAATCGATTTAGGCAAAGAAGTTTTTTACGCGCTTGATGAAAGTGAAAAGAACGGCATTCTGAATCGCCTCACCGCCGAAAACAAAAAAGGCAAGCCCAACGTGCAGCGCTTTAAAGGTTTGGGTGAAATGAACCCGCTGCAATTGCGCGAAACCACCATGGCACGTGACACGCGCCGTTTAGTGCAACTCACCATTGGCGACGATGACGGTACTCATCAAGTCATGGATATGATGCTTGCGAAAAAACGTGCTGGCGACAGAAAAACGTGGCTAGAAGAAAAAGGTAACTTGGCTGAGATTGTGTTGTAGCTTTGTAAATTAATAACATAAATTTGTAGATTTATATGGGTAGTTTATAAAAGCGATACCAAATCTTTATAATATTGTCCGTGCTTCGGCTGCCAAGTCGGAGAGCGGACGATAAATCTTTTCGAGTCGATTTTAAAAAAGATAGCCTTCATCTTTACTTTAATTTTTAAACTCTCTTCCTTGTTTAATGTAAAGAATTATTAGGTTCTGAACCTTGCGTGCTCCGCTAGTGGCATTTTAGTTCAAGCACGATTAAGCTCCATGCCTCATCACTCAAGAGGTACCAATGATGCAAAATATTAATATAAAAACTGTATTTTTGGGCGGGCTACTAATCATTACACCGCTTTCTCACGCTGACTTTTCTGACGACTTTAATAATCAATCGGTAGCCGGCTGGCAAACGTTCACTGGTGATGGCAATGCGCAATTAAAACTCCTTCCTATGGATGGCTTCGCGCGCATGCATGTCGATGCAACAAAAGACCAAGACAATATCTGGTGGACAATAATCAAACGCGATGTCGCTCAGTCGCTGGATATGGAGAAGTTGAAAAGTCCGGATTACGAACTGCGCGTGGAAGCTCGCGTGCGCCCAAGCGATACGCCGCGCCGAGTCAACTTTATGATCAACACTCAGCGCACAACAGACTTTCACGAACACTTACGTGAGTATGACCTTGGGCTGAAATCTGATTGGCAAGTTATCAGTATGACCACACGCAACTTCGATGCGGTGCCAGGTGATGAGGTCAATGTGCAACTTGGAGTCACCGATTGGGGCCCGGGCGAATACTATCTTGATATAGATTATTATCGCGCTGAAGTTGTTAAGGTGAAGAATGCAAAACCAGATCTGGGCGAGCCGCTCGTTTATCATCCTCCGATTCCCTCACTCGAAACTTTCAAACATCATGTGAAAGTAAAGCATGATGCCGTGATCAACTCGGCCTTTCCTAAGGTCAATTTTAATAACTGGCAATCTGATGGTGCCCGTGTGTTGACAGTAAGTGCGGGCCAATACCCTTTACTGCGTTGGGATCTGCAAAGCTATCGCGGGAAAAAAGCTGATGGCGCAGGCGTGCTTGCGCTCACTACGCAATCGGTACAGAAGGGCGGAAATTATGTGGCCGCACTCGGTGAAGATTTTGGTATTGAGTTTGACAAAGTGCGGGTGTTTGAAATTTTTGGTGGGGATGCCGACTGGCAACAAAGTAGCGTGACTTTTGCCAATTTCACGCAGGAAAAAGATCTACAAACTTTGATTAACGGTCAAATGATATTCGACACCGACGTTGCTCAAGCTGACGGAAAAACCTTGGTCACTATTCCGCGCCCCGTATTACAACGCATACTCGATGGCACCACGCGCGGGCTCTTGCTGCAGCCACTGGGCGCTCTGGAGGTCTCGTTCTACGATTCAGAACACGGCGATGGTAGCCGAGCACCAACATTGCATTTCAGCACTCGCTCTAATTAAACTACTGAACAAAATTTGCTGACAAGGTTTGGCGCATGCATATCTCAAGGTCCACTGTTCTTGTCATCGAGGACAATCGCGAAATTCGTTTGTCAGCACGTTTTGTGTTGGAGGATTTTGGGTTTGCGATAGCCGAAGCAGAATCTCCCGCGCATGCCAAAGACTGGCTGGCACGACAAAAAGCTGATCTTATTTTGTTGGATATGAACTTCGGGTTGGATACCACCTCAGGCGAAGAAGGCCTAAGTTTCCTAGCGTGGCTGCAACAGCAGGCGTGGGATATTCCCGTGGTGGCTATGACAGCTTGGTCTAATACCGAGCTGGTGGTAAAGGCTATGCAGTTGGGCGCGGGTGATTTTATTGAGAAGCCTTGGAATAACCAACGCTTGCACCAAGTGCTGCAACAACAATTGCATTTGCAAGCGCTTAATCGCAAAAACCGCGCGCTTAGCCAGCGTTTGGAAGACCCAAAACCAGAGTTGGTGTGGCAGAGCGATGCCATGAACCAACTTATGCAACAGCTCGCTGCCGTCGCCGCTACCGATGCGAATATTCTACTTACCGGCGAAAATGGCACCGGCAAAAGTCAGCTGGCACATTGGCTTCACCTCAATTCCCCGCGCGCGCAACAGGCATTTATCTCTGTGAATATGGGCGCGATTCCTGAATCACTGTTTGAAAGCGAAATTTTCGGCCACAAAAAAGGTGCATTTACGGACGCTAAAGAGCAACGCATTGGCCGCTTCGAGTTAGCCAAAGGCGGCAGTTTATTTTTAGATGAAATCGCTACAGTGCCCATGGCGCAGCAAGCAAAATTATTGCGCGTTTTAGAATCGGGCGAATTTGAAATGCTCGGCTCTAGCCAAACTCAGCGTACCGATGTTCGTATTATCAGCGCCACCAACGGCGATTTTGCACAGCTAATTAGTGAAGGTTTATTTCGGCAAGATTTGTATTACCGCTTAAATACCTTGGAATTTCGCGTGCCTGCTTTGCGTGAACGGCCAGAAGATATAGCTGCACTCGCTAGCTTTTTTGTGGCCAAACACGGCCAGCGTTATCGCAAACCAGAACTTAAATTATCGCCTTGTGCGCTAAAAACCATGCAAGCTTATTCTTGGCCCGGCAACATTCGTGAGCTGAGTCATATGATGGAGCGCGCAGTGTTACTAACGCAAAGTGGCGAGCTGGTGGCGGCGCAATTAAATCTTCCGGTTAATACGCAAAACAAAACTGTAGCATCTGCTGATTCCTTGCCGATGATGACTTTAGAGGCCGCCGAACTTCAGTTAATTAACCAAGCGCTTGCAGATTGCGATGGCAATAAACAAAAAGCAGCAGATCTATTGGGCATCACTAAATCATCTTTGTATCGCCGGTTAGAAAAATATGACTTGGCGAACTGATTCGCTGGAAGCTCAATTAAAAATTGCGTTTGCAGTATGTTTGCTTCTGCAATCTGTTTGCTGCGGTTTTTTGCTATTGGTATTTCCATGGTGGAAAGTAGCATTAGTCGGATTATTTTTGCTGGTTGTAAATGGGTTGATACTTCGCCGTATTTACCAAAAAGTGCTTATCGCATTTCGCCGTGCTAGCGTGCAATTAGAAGCGCTGCAACATCAAGATTACAGCCTCTTTGCCAAACCGGTTTTTGCCAGCGGTAAAGTCGCGGAGTTTCATCAACAATTAAATACGCTCGGCGATTCACTACAGCAACATAAGAGCCATTACGATCAACAATTGTTTTTGCTATATCGTCTTATCGATCAATTAAATACGCCGATTTTGGTATTTGATCACCGCTCACAATTGAACTACGCCAATGCTGCCTTCGCTGAATTATTTGGTCGCCCTTGGCAAGCATTGCGCCACGCATCACCTGCATTATTAGGGCTATTTGCCGAACCAGAATGGCACTTTACGGATTCAGCCAAAGCGCAGCAGTGGCAAATTCGCCACAGCCGTTTTCTCGATCAAGGCCAAAGCCATCAGCTGCTTGTGTTCATTAATATTCAAGCAGCACTACGTGAAGGCCAACTACAAGCGTGGCAAAAATTAATTCGCGTATTGAGCCATGAGATTCGCAATTCGCTCACACCGGTTGCGGCACTTACGCAAACTCTGCAAGGCAAAGTGAGCAGCGAGCGCGAACAACAAGCCTTGGAATTAATTGGCGAGCGCTGCCAGCACTTACAGGATTTCGTGAGCCGCTATGCGGAGTTGCACAAGCCGCTACATTTGCAACCACAATGGTTAAGTGCAGACGCGCTTTTCCAGCGATTAACCGCATTATTTCCAGATGCACAATTACAAGCCAAAGGCTTGCACATACAACTCTGGGCAGACTCTGTATTCTTGCAGCAAGCACTCATTAATTTAATTAAAAATGCGATTGAAGCGGGCAGCCCCACAGGTTCAATTGAAGTGATTTTTAGCCAGCGAGAGCAAGGCAATGAAATTCGTATTGTCGATGGCGGCCAAGGTATCGCCAATCCCGACAACCTCTTCGTACCTTTCTACAGCACCAAAACCCAAGGGCAGGGCATAGGCTTAAGCTTGAGTCGGCATATCATCGAACAGATGGGGGGAATGCTTACTCTAAGTAATAACGCCAATGGCGTTGGGGCTTGTGCCTTGATTCAATTGAATCGTCCGCATTAATAAAATCGAGTCCGATTTCGGAACTCAGAGTCCGATATCGGACTAATCGCTGTTGTTTACGCCTTTCGTTTAAAATAAATTCATGTAAATCAATACCTTAATTTTTGGCACAGACTTTGTAATAGCTAAATTCATATCATCATTACAAAGTTAATTCGCATGGATATCGCTAAAGCTAAATCATCATCTCGTTTCAAGCGCCCGCTACTTATTGGCGGTGCGATGCTTATCGCCTTGGCGTTGTTAACGGGTGTAGTTGTGCAGCCCGCTGGCCAACAAAAAGTTGAGCGCAGCAAATTGTTGCTCGGTACCGTGCAGCGCGGTGAGCTGCAAGTTGCGGTGGATGGTTACGGCGTTTTACGTTCCGATAAGCAAACGCTTATTACCGCTTTAACGTCTGCGACAGTGGCAGAGGTTTTACTACGCTCAGGTGCAGAGGTTGAAGCCGATAGTATTATTTTGAAATTAAATAATCCTGAACTGCTGCAAGAAGTTGAAGCCGCCAATATGGCACTGGTGCAAGAGCAAGCTAATTTGCGCCGCTTAAAACTGAGCAATCAACGTGAATTACTCGCAGAGCAATCGACCTTGGCTGAGTTAACGGCCACCTTTAAATCTGTGCAATTGCGTTGCGAAGCCGAACGAGGTTTAGCGGGCGGCGCTGTTTCTATGCTCGCTTACAAAACAACCTTGCTGCAACAAGAGCAAATGCAAGAGCGCGTTAACTTGCAATCCCAACGTATTGCGCAACTTAAAGAAGTTATGCGCGAAGCTTTAATTATTCAGCAAGAGCAAATCAATCAGGTTTCTGCGCGCTACCAAAATATGCAGCTACGTGCGGAGCGTTTAATTGTACGTGCGGGGATCAAAGGTGTTTTGCAGCGTTTGCCGGTAGAGCTTGGGCAAAGTGTTGCAGCCGGTCAAGAGTTGGCCTTGGTTGGTAGTGATAAAGATTTAAAAGCGCTGATTCGTATTTCGCAATCCAAAGCTGAGCAACTAAAAGTTGGTCAAGCTGCAAAAATTAATACTCGCCGTGAACAAGTGGCGGGTGTGCTTACGCGTATTACACCTGAAGTTCGCGATGGCACTATTGAAGTTGAAATTGCCTTTACCGAAGGCGTACCTGCATCGGCGCGACCAGAGCTGAATGTAGATGCACAAATTTTTACTGCAAGCATTAAAGATACTTTGTTTATCGAACGCCCCATGAATGCACAAAGCCACACCAGCAGCAGTGTTTTTCGTGTGCAGGAAAATAATAAGTCAGCAGAAGTGCAAGAATTGAGTTTTGGCGAAGACTCTGGGAAGTTTATTCAAATTAAACAAGGCGCCAAAGAAAAGGATCGTTTTATTTTATCGGATATGACCAGTATTCAAGATGCGAAAACGATTCAAATTGTGGATTAAAACCCCCTCCTAACCTCCCCCTTGATAAGCGGGGAGGGATTTAGTTCCTCCCCTTTGCGAAGGGGGAGGTTAGGAGGGGGTAAATATAATTAAATTAGCAAATTAAAAAGGAAAAACCATGCGCGAACTTACCCTTAATATGACGGGCATTACCAAAGTCTATAGCACAGAAGATATGGATACCCACGCTCTGCGCGGTATTGATTTAGAAATCTACAAAGGCGATTTCGTTTCTATTTGCGGCCCTTCAGGTTGCGGAAAGTCTACCTTGTTATCGCTCTTGGGTTTATTGGATATGCCCACCACCGGAAAATATTTTATTGAAGGGAAAGATGTAAGCCAACTTAACTTGAGTGAAGCTGCGTTTATCCGCAATGAAAAAATCGGTTTTATTTTCCAGTCGTTTAACTTAATTGATGAACTCTCTGTGTTCGACAATGTAGCACTACCACTGCGCTATAGACGTAATAAAGTCAGCGAAAAAGATATCGAAAAGAAAGTCCTGGAGTGTTTGCAAATAGTAGACATGACGCACCGCGCGCAACATAAGCCCAATCAATTATCCGGTGGGCAACAACAGCGCATCGCTATTGCTCGCGCCTTGGTGGGTAGCCCCGCTTTATTATTGGTAGACGAACCTACGGGTAACTTAGATTCGCGCAACGGCGATGCAGTCATGGAAATGCTGCAGCAGCTTAACGCCAATGGCACTACGCTCTGCATGGTAACGCACGACCCACGCTATGCTGATATGGCGAGCCGAAAGTTACATTTGTTAGATGGCAAAATTATTGATACGCAAACGCTACAGGCCGCTGAATCACAACAGGGATAGTTTTGTCATGAGCATCAATGATTTTAAAAACGCCTTTTATTCCCTCGGTAAAGCCAAAGGC
Organism: Cellvibrio sp.; assembly: GCA_035389145.1. Taxonomy (GTDB): domain Bacteria; phylum Pseudomonadota; class Gammaproteobacteria; order Pseudomonadales; family Cellvibrionaceae; genus Cellvibrio. The sequence goes on along the minus strand of DAOORH010000044.1, from coordinate 5,360 downwards.
TATGCAATTACAGTAGTGCTTACGCTCGGTATTACTTTGGGTGCCTTGGTGGCAATGTTTAATTTGAATTACCAATTGCTAGCCGCACCCTTGCCTTATCCTCATGCAGATCGTTTAGTTGTTGCAAAGAGTGAACGTTTTGATAAGCAGATTTTGGTGAAGGATAGGCATGCGCCTTATCCCGCATGGATTGAATCTTATCGCCAAGAAGATACGAACTTTGAGCAAAAAGCATTGCTTGCATATACGGTTTCCATTGAACGCAGAATGCCAGACAGCCCCGTGCTGAATACCATTTCGACCACGCCTGAATTTTTTAATATGGTGCAGGCACCGATGAAATTAGGGCGTAGGTTCGAAGCTAGTGAAGCTTTAGATACCATGAATCCAGTAGCGGTAATCAGTCACCGTGCGTGGGTAAAATATTTTCAACAAGACCCAAACGTGCTGGGTAAAACGATGAATATTATGGAGATAGATTTTAAAATTATCGGTGTTTTGGCTGAAACCTTTGTTGAGCCAGAATTGTATCAACGCGGTTGGGAAACCGATGTGTGGTTGCCCATGGATTACGACGATATTCCAGTGCAATTCCGAAAAAATTGGAACAACAGTATTAGTTCTACTTTTTGGGTGGGTTTGCTACAAAAAGGGGTGGATAAAAAAACAGCGGAGCAATCAATCAGCAGCCGAGTTACAGCGCGTTTTAAAGATGAAACGGTTAGTCAGCCTGAGCTTGCTGATGCCAGCTTGCTCATTAAGCTTGTGACATTTTCTACTGTGATTGTGGGTGACGCGAGTAAGCAAAGTTTATTGATGTTGGCAGGTGTTTTAGTGTTATTACTTATTGCCACTACTAACGTACTGAATTTAATTCTCGCACGCACCGCAAATCAACAACGCAGCATGGCGATACAAGTTGCCTTGGGGGCGCAACAAAAACATATTTTCAGTGCGGTCTTGGCTGAAATCTCCACCTTAATGTTAGGGGCAAGTTTATTGGCTGTGCTAGTCGCCTTAGCGCTTTTGGAATTGTTAAAAATAGCGGCAGAGGGGCAGTTGCCGCGTTTGCAAGAGTTACACATAAATCCTGCAACCTTGGTGTTTACCTTTTTGGTGGCAGCCGTGTTGGCAACAATTTTTGCAGTTATCATCAGCCGCCAAATTAATTATCGACAATTAAACAAAGTACTGCAAACGAGTGGTAAAGGCGTTGGGCTACAGATTTCAGCGCGTATTCGCAAGCTGCTTATTTTGAGCCAAGTGGCATTAACGGCTGTGTTGTTGGCTGCAAGCCTACATATTTTATTGCAGAGCTCACGCCAATTAACGCAGCCGGTGGGTTACCACACCAGCGATCAATATCAGGTTCGTTTCAGTATTGCCACCCTGTTTGGCAGCATTACGGAAGAAGAGCGCCGCGCCTATATTACGCGCGTGATAGATGACCTGCGCGCAAACCCGAAAGTGTTGGCGGTAGGTGCAACGAGCATGTCCCCCATTTCGTATCGAAATCCATCGTCTGATCTTCTACGTGTTGATGGGTTTGGTGATAAAAAATTGAGCGCTGTTCAGACTTATTGTGATGGCAGCTATTTACAAGTGGCAGCAATTCCACTGGTTGCAGGTCGCTATTTTACCGATGCGGAAGTGCGAGAGCATGCGCAGGTTATGGTGGTAAACGAAACCCTTGCACGAGCAATTCAGGCAGACGGTCAAGTGTTGGGTAAAAAAGTCTATCGACAAAATGATGAAGGCTCGCAGGCGATAGAAATTGTGGGTGTGCTAAAAGATTTGCAGTTGCCTGGGATTATTGAGCCGCCGCGTTTTTTTCAAGCGCACATTCCTCAAGGTCCAGAATTAGTTGTGCGCGTAAAAACGGGGCAGCAACTTACGCCTACCGAGCTGAATGCACTGGCCGCTAAAACGCATCCACAGCTTAAAATCTTTTATATGAAAACCACTGCGCAGGCCATTGCCCAACTCACTATGCCGCAAAAAACGGCTGCGGGTTTAACGGCTGCTTTGTCGTTAATCGCTCTGGGTCTCGCTGCCATAGGTATTTACGGTGTACTCAGTTACAGCGTGCAATTGCGAAGATTTGAATTGGGGATTCGCATAGCAATAGGCGCGCGGCCTAATAAAATATTTTTGCAAATACTTAAAGATAATTTAGCGCCGGTGATTATTGGTTTGTTGGTGTCGCTGGTTGTGTTGATCGGTTTATGGATTTGGATTCAGCAAACTCGCTACAACTTGCAAACAACAAGTTTAGGTTGGTTATTACCGCCACTTTTAATTATCTCGTTGACCGCTGCAACTTCACTGTTATCGGTGTGGCAAATTATTCGTAAGCCAGCTAGTTATGTTTTGCGTGGGGATTGACCTGTTGTTAGTAAATCCCCCCAACCCCCTTTTTCAAAGGGGGAGTTAGATTGCGGTACTTTCAAGTTCCCCCTTTGAAAAAGGGGGTTAGGGGGATTTAAAGTTTTTTAAGCGGTGATATTAGTCAAGAATTTAATAAAAATGGATTATTCAAAATAAATGTTAACAATTAAAGATTTTAAAACCGTATTTAATTCGCTGCTCAAGGCGAAGGGTTATGTTGTTACAGTCGTGCTTACACTTGGCATTACGCTCGGCGCATTAGTGGCTATGTTCAATTTGAATTATCAAATATTGGCTGCGCCGCTGCCATACCCTGATGCTGATCAGTTGTACGTTTTTCAAGGGCAACGTTTTGAAAAGGGTGAATTAAGTTTTGCTAAAAGAACACCTTACCCATTATTGATCGAAGGTTATCAGAAGGGAGATACGTATTTTTCGCAAAAGGCGTTGATCGCTTATGGCATTGACGTGGAGCGGAATTTGTTAAGTGCGCCGAGTATGAATATCGGCGCCGTCACACCAGAGCTTTTTACAATGTTACAAGCGCCTTTGGCATTGGGGCGTTATTTTAGTGCTGATGAAGGTTTACATTCGATGGCACCCGTTGCCATGTTGAGTTTTAACACATGGACGCAAATGTACCAGCAGGACGCTAGCATTATCGGTAAAACAGCTAACTTTAAAGGCGTTGAATTTAAAATCATTGGCGTGTTAGCCAAGAACTTTGTTGAGCCTGAACTATTTCAACAGGGTTGGAAAACCGATATTTGGCTGCCGTTTGACTACAACGACATTGGTAGCCGTAAGCTTTGGCAGCATGCGTCAACTCAAGGCCATTTGGTTGGTCGTTTGAAAATTGGTGCATCCATCCTTGCAGCGGAACATCAGTTTAATAATTACGCGGCATCCCGTTTTAAAGAGGAAACGGCAGCTATAGCCGGATTTGCAAACGCGACTACGCAATTAAAATTGTTTCCCTTTAAATCCATTATTGTTGGAGATACTAGCAATCAGAGTTTATTGATTTTGGCTGGAGCTCTTGTTTTATTATTAATTGCCGCTGCAAATGTAACCAATTTAATTTTGTCGCGCGCGGCAAATCAGCAGCGAACCATGGCAATTCAGGTTGCGCTGGGTGCACAAAAAAAACATGTTTTTAAAGCAGTGCTCGCCGAAATAGTTGTATTGATGATGGGCGCTGGAATTTTATCCCTAGTCTTAGCCAGTGCAATAGTGGAGCTGTTGAAAAGGGTTGCTAAAGGTCAGTTGCCACGTTTAGATGAACTCTATTTGAACGGTACAACATTATTATTTACAGGTGTAGTTGCTCTGACCTTGGCGTTGTTCTTAGCGGTGATTGTGAGTCGTCAGGTTAATTACCGCGCGCTCAATAGTATGCTGCAAACAAGTGGAAAAGGTACGGGCATTCAAATTTCCCAGCGAGTTCGCAGCTTGCTTATTTTAAGCCAAATAACGCTGACGGGCGTTTTGTTGGCGGTGAGTTTACAAATTCTACAAGAGAGTTTGCGTCAGCTACATCAACCGCTGGGCATTAATACTCAGGATACTTATCAAGTGTCTTTAAATTTAGGAACCTTGTTAGAAAATGCTTCAGAGGTTGAGCGACGCAATTATTTGTTGAGTATTCTTGCCGAGTTGCGCAGCAATCCCAAAGTGCTTGATGCCGGAATAGGTTCTCTAGGCCCAGTATCCTATTGGACAGGTACTTTAACCCAGCGCTTTTTGCAAACCGAACTGGGTGTTGACGCTAAAATACTGGCCACTGCCACGTGGAGTGATGGTAGCTATTTAAAAATATTTAATATTCCACTAGTGGCTGGGCGAAGCTACACCGATCGCGAAGCGCTCGAAAGTGCGAGAGTGATTATTATCAATCAAACACTTGCGCGTTTGTTGAAAGCAGACGGTCAAGCGCTTGGGCAGCGTGTATTTTTTAGAGGTAATGCAGATCAAGAGCCATCCGAAGTTATCGGCATTGTTAAAGATATTCAGTTGCCAGGTCAGATTGAAACCGCCAGATTTTTTCAGCCTTATATTCCGGCTGAATATCCGTTGATTTTAATTCATGTAAAGTCAGCACAGCAATTCACGCCCATAGAGCTAAACGAGCTTATGGCCAAGGTTAACCCGGAGTTCAAAGTATTTCGCTTTTTAACAACAGAGCAAGCACACCAGCAATTGACTGCCAACCAAAAAACAATTGCAGGTTTAACAGCTGCGCTAGCTTTATTGGCTCTGGGGCTTACTGCTATAGGTATTTACGGCGTACTCAGTTACAGCGTGCAATTGCGAAGGTTTGAATTAGGGATTCGCATGGCGATAGGCGCGCGGCCTCATAAAATATTTTTGCAAATACTTATGGATAATTTAATGCCGGTTATGGTTGGTTTGTGCGTCGCGTTGATAGCGCTGGTTGGATTATGGTTGTGGGTACAGCAAACCAGTTACAGTTTGCAAACAACAAGTGTGGGTTGGTTGTTGCCGCCACTTTTAGTTATTGCGCTTACGGCTGCAACGTCATTATTGTCGGTGTGGCAAATTATTCGTAAGCCGGCGAGTGAAGTTTTGCGGGGGGAGTAATCTAGTTATGTACGTGGCTTAATGTGGCTGTGGCAGCCAAGTGGCTTGGCGCTTAGTATGAAGGGAGCGAAATAAGCTTATCATGCAGAACAGGGCGGTCAACATGCAGTGAACAATGACGGTTAAAAATTGTTCACTTAAATTAAGTTTTGTGAGCTTTCTTAAAGATAAGCAATAACAGCGATGACCTGCGCTATGGCTGTTTATAATCCCTCCGCGTTTTGTATGTGAAGGATCAACGTTGCATGTCAGCCGGAATTCTTCATTCCCTCCAAACCTTTCAAAAGATAATCATCATGTTAAAAATAAATCACTTGATGTTGGCTTTTATATTTGTCGCTTTAGTTGTTCCTGCACAAGCACAGAATTAT
>DAOORH010000043.1:0-13667 GCA_035389145.1 Cellvibrio sp. | reverse complement strand
GTACAGCCAAAACGACACAAATAACAAACACGATACTCACGCGGTCCATAAACGGCACTTCGGGGAAATAGATTTTTAACAACCAAGAGAATACAACCGATGCGATAGCCGCTGCTAAGGCCGAGTTAGCCGTCGCTTTTTTCCAGAAGAAACCAAACAAGAAAATCACCACAATACCGGGGGTAAAGAAGCCAGTAAATTCTTGAATAAATTGGAAGGCTTGTTCAGATTTCCCTACCAAAGGCTTAGCTAATAAGACGGCAATAACCATGGCGACAAACGCCGTAGCGCGGCCAACAAACACCAGCTTATGTTCGGACGCATTTGGATTAACGGATTTTTTATAAATATCCATGGTAAAAATAGTAGATACGCTATTGCTCATAGAGCTAAGCGAGGATGCAATAGCCGCAACCAGTGCGGCAAAGGCAATGCCTAACAAACCATGCGGCAACAATTTCATCATCTCTGGATAGGCTTGATCTGGCTTACTTAAATCTGGCGCCAATACCGCCGCACAAATACCCGGCAACACCACAATAATTGGCACAAACAATTTTACATAAGCCGCAAACGCCATACCTTTTTGTGCTTCTTGAATACTTTTTGCTGCAAGCGCACGCTGAATAATATATTGGTTAAAGCCCCAGTAGCTGATGTTCATAATCCACAAACCGCCAATCAATACCGAAATACCGGGCAAACTAATGTAGTTAGGATTATCGGGCGATAAAATCATATCGAATTTTTCGGGCGCTTTTTCTAATAAGGTATTAAAGCCGCTGACAATACCTGTGCCGCCAGAAATTTGATTAAGCGCCAAATAACTCACAAACAAGCCGCCTGCCACTAACAAAATCACTTGAATAATATCGGTCATGGCTACAGCTTTTAAACCGCCGTAAATAGAATAGGTCATTGAAAACAGCGCGAGAAAAATCATGCCGTACAACATATCTACACCAAGGAATTGTGAAATCGCCAGCGATCCCAAATAGAGAACCGAGGTTAAATTCACGAAGGTGTAAAGCGCCAACCAGAAAATTGCCATGACCGTGCGCACACGACCATCGTAGCGATCCTCTAAAAATTGCGGCATGGTGAATATGCCCTTGGCAAGAAAAATAGGCAGAAAATATTTTGCAATCAAAATCAAGGTGATCGCTGCCATTAACTCATAAGCGGCAATCCCCATCCCGATAACATAGCCTGACCCAGACATGCCGATAATCTGTTCTGCAGAAATATTGGCAGCAATTAGCGATGCACCTATCGCCCACCACGGCAAAGATTTACTTGCTAAAAAATAATCATTGGCATTTTTTTCGTGACCTTTTTCATCGCGAGAAACCCAATAAGCCACAAATAAAAGTACGGCGGTGTAAATAACCAATACGGCTATATCGACTCCATTTAAAATCATGATTGACCTCTAGTTAAATGTGCTTTTTAACAGCACCTTGTTATTGATAGAACGTTTTATTGATAGCACTTTTTTATTAATAGAACGTTGATAGCTCACTGGAAAGAGCATTGGTTTAATTATTTATATTTTGCACAACAGCCAATAGCCTAAATAACCTCAATGTCAGGATGCGAGAGGTTTGAGCCTATGGATATCGAAACCCAGCAAAATAGTATTTATAATACTTAATTAATTGATTATAAAAAAACGCGCCGGTCAGCGCGATTTTAAAACTGCTTTTTTAAATCCGACCGCCATCCACAATCATTTCTTGTGAGGTGATCATGGCTGAATCATCGGATGCCAAAAACAGCGCAAGCTTGGCAACATCGTGTGCCCCCAAACGCTTTCTCAAACAAACACGCTTCATTAACTCTTCTTCCTGCTCAGACGACAGCCATTTTTCAAGCTGCTTAGGCGTTGCCACCCAGCCCGGCAAAATCGAGTTCACACGAATATTATCGGCACCGAAATCGGTAGCGAGCGCTTTGGAGATTCCCAAAATACCCGCTTTGGCGGCAATGTAGCTCGCCAAATTCGGCGGTGCGAAATGGGTGTTGATGGAGCTGATATTCACAATGGAACCGCCACCCTGAGCTTTCATCATGGGCTGTACAGTTTGCGCCGAGAAAAACACCGGGTGTAAATTTACCGCCAAACCTTGATGCCATTGCGCCTCGGTAAGGCTTTGAGTCGCGTAGCGTTGGTCGTTAGCGGCATTGTTAATGAGCACACGAATATCGCCCAATTGCTTTTGCGCGTTATAAATACAGGTGCGTAAAGACTCTATATCGCTCACATCGCATAACTGAAACAGCGGGCGCGGCAAGCCTTTGGTTAGCAGGTGGGCGCCAAGTTGCTCGGCAGCCTCTTGGTCCACATCTACATAAGCAACCAACGCACCTTGGGCTAAAAAAGCTTCCACCAAACTTGCGCCAATACCTGTCGCACCGCCGGTAATAAACACAGGGCGATTTTCCAAGCTCGCGTAGCGCGTGTAGCTGTCATGTGAAGAATAGCTGTACATGTGTAGCTCTCTGGGCATTATCAGGCCAAAAAGGCTCTGGCGATCATCGGAAACGATGAGACGCTTAAGTAATCAGACACTTAAACCGTGAAAAAGAGTGTAGAGAATTTATTCCGCTTGTGGTGTTTTTACTAATGAGAGATTAATTAACTGCATCACTTCATTCAGCAAATACTTAACTGACTCAGCAGCTGCATCGGGGTTCCCTGCCAAAATCTCATCGTAGATTTTTTTATGATCTTCATAGCTCGCGTTGAATACACCCTTTAGCTGGTTAGTACTGGCAATACTGACACGCAAGGCCACTTGAATAAACTGGCGCAACTGTAAAAAGAACCGGTTGCTGCTCGCCGCCAAGATGGCGGTATGAAATTCAATATCTGCACTTAAGGGGTCATCTTGGCCGAGATCTGCCTTGCGCATACGCTCAAGCGCATCGCCAATGGCTTTCATTTTGGCTTTATCTTGGTTGTTGTCTGCTGCTAAACGGGCTGCTTCTGGTTCAATCGCAATACGCAGCTGAGTGAACTCGCGCAGCAAATCAAGCGATGGGCGCGCATGGAGAGTCCAGGCCAGTACATCCGGGTCAAACATATTCCACTGGGTGCTGGGCATAACGCGAATACCCTGACGTGGGCGCGATGCCAATAGCCCCTTGGCCGTGAGCATTTTCACCGCTTCGCGGGTCACGCTGCGGCTAATATTAAACTGTTGAGACAATTCTGCTTCGGTGGGAAAGCTTTTATCAACGGCATAACTACCTTGGATAATGGCAGCGCCGATCTGATGGGTAAGTTGGTGTGTGAGGTTTCGACCGGAATCCAACATCTTCTTTAGCCTATTTATATTATGTATGCGCATTATACGCCGAGAGAATGAGCCATGAACAGACAAACAACCATCACCAACACAATGACTTTATAGCCACAAATCTCGACCCAGGGGCAAAAAAAAACCCATACCGCGAGGATATGGGTTTTTGCGAAGCAGTGAAATAGTTATTTATCAAGATCAACGTGGCGGACATCCTCACCATTCACAAGATAAATCACGTACTGCGCCAAATTGCGCGCATGATCACCAATACGCTCAAGCGCGCGCAGTGACCACATGATGTTAAGTACGCGAGTGATACTGCGCGGATCTTCCATCATAAAGGTCACTAACTCACGCATAGCCGTACCGTATTCCATATCCACAGTGCGATCCATGTGCACTACTGCACCGGCCATATCCACATCCAAACGCGCGAAAGCATCGAGCGAATCCTGCAACATCCGCGATACTAAACCACCAATATGGCGAACTTCTACATAGCCGCGCGGTGCCATACCTTCTGTACTAAGCGCAATAGCTTGGCGCGCAATTTTAGTTGCTTCATCACCAATGCGCTCTAAATCCGTAATCGCTTTGGTAACCGCAATCACCAAACGTAAGTCGCTCGCTGCGGGCTGGCGGCGCGCAAGAATCAAAATACATTCTTCATCAATCGACATTTCCATAGAGTTAACGGTTTTATCCGCGCGTACTACTTGCTCTGCTTTAGTGATATCGGCATCCACCAATGCAGTAATGGCATCGTTCACTTGACGCTGCGCCATGCCGCCCATTTCAGACAAATGCTTGCGAATATCGTCCAACTCGTTGTTGTACTGCTGCGATATGTGATGCGTGTGGCTAGTAATATCCATAGTCGGGACTCCACCAAAAAGCCTTAGAGGCAAAATAATTTAATTTCAAATCAATTCTTAAAAACGTAAGAGATAAACCCCCTCCCCACCTCCCCCTTGAAAAGCCGGGAGGAGTAAGAGCACCCCCTCCCAGCCTCCCCCTTCACAAAGGGGAGGGGCTAACCGCTCGCAATATTTTATTTAGAGCGGAGTGATATTCAGCCCCTCCCCGCTTTTCAAGGGGGAGGTTGGGAGGGGGTTTTTAATTAACCGTAGCGACCAGTAATGTAGTCTTCAGTTTGTTTCTTGGTTGGGTTAGTAAACAAAGTATCCGTATTACCATACTCAATCAAATCGCCCATATACATAAACGCGGTGTAATCAGAAACGCGCGCTGCCTGCTGCATATTGTGGGTAACTATCACAATGGTGTATTTGTCTTTTAATTCGTAAATTAATTCTTCGATCTTCAGCGTAGAAATTGGGTCGAGTGCAGAAGCTGGTTCATCGAGCAAAATAACTTCTGGCTCAATCGCAACCGCTCGCGCGATAACTAAACGCTGCTGCTGGCCGCCGGATAAACCAAAAGCATTATCGTGCAAGCGATCTTTTACTTCATCCCAGAGTGCTGCACCGCGCAGTGAATTCTCTACTACGGTATCCAACACGCGTTTTGAATTTACACCTTGTAAACGCAAACCGTAGGCGACGTTTTCATAAATTGATTTAGGGAATGGATTCGGCTTTTGAAACACCATGCCCACTTGACGGCGCAACTCAGCAACATCGACTTTTTTGTCATAGATATTTTTGCCGTCCATTAAAATCTCGCCTTCTACGCGACATGAATCCACCAAATCATTCATGCGATTAAAACAGCGCAGCAAGGTAGATTTACCGCAACCTGACGGCCCGATAAACGCAGTCACCTTCTTCTCTGGAATCAACAAGCTAACGTTATTCAAAGCACGCTTTTGATCGTAATAGAGATTGAGATTTTTTACTTCAAGCTTCGTTGTTTCAGCGGTTGCTGTAGTAGTCATAACCTTTGCCTGCCCAATAATAATAAATTTTGATGTCACCTTGATTACAATTCAGTGACAAGATTTCACTCAATTAAACGCTTAATCCGATGCGGTGCGATACTTTTCACGCAAGTTGTTGCGAATTTTTATCGCGGTCACATTCAGCAACACAATTAACATTACTAGCACAAGCGAAGTTGCGTACACCAAGGGGCGCGCCGCCTCTACGTTGGGGCTTTGGAAACCCACGTCATAAATATGGAAGCCCAAGTGCATAATTTTTTGATCCAAATGCAGGTAGGGATAAATATTATCCACCGGTAAGGCTGGTGCTAATTTCACTACACCCACCAACATTAGCGGAGCTACCTCACCCGCTGCACGTGCAATCGCCAAAATTAAACCGGTCATCATTGCTGGCGTTGCGAGTGGCACAACAACTTTCCAAAGTGTTTCAGATTTGGTTGCACCCAATGCCAAACTGCCTTGACGAATAGTGCTTGGAATACGCGACAAACCTTCTTCAGTAGACACAATCACAATCGGTAGTGTTAAGAGCGCCAAGGTGAGCGATGCCCAAAACAAACCAGGAGTACCAAAGGTAGGCGACGGCAAACTTTCCGCGTAGAACAACTGATCGAGATTGCCACCTAAGTAGTACACAAAGAAACCTAAACCAAACACGCCGTACACAATCGAAGGAACACCGGCAAGATTGTAAACAGAGATGCGAATCGTCCGTAAAAACCAACCGTCTTTAGCGTATTCGCGCAAGTAAATTGCCGCCAACACACCAAAGGGCGTAACCATAATCGCCATCACGATAACCATAATGAAGGTACCGAAAATGGCAGGGAAAATACCGCCTTCAGTATTGGCTTCACGGGGCTCATCGGTCATAAATTCCCAGAAACGCTCTAGGTAATCACCGGTCTTAGCCAAAACACTCATACTGTTGGGGCGAGTGACGCGAACTACACTCGCCAGCGACAAAGTGACTTCTTTACCATCTGCGGTTTTAGCAATCAGTTGGTCGCGTTTAGACTGCACAGCCAATAGATCACGCTCTTTTTTAACCACTTCATATTCAGCTTCTAGGGCCGCTTTGCGTTCAGCTAAGAGAGCATCAGCTTCAGCCAAGGCTGCGCCAGTGACACCTTTCAGCTCAAGCCGACGGTGCTCCAATTTCAGCTCTTGAATTTGGTTGTTGATGGTACCGATTTGTACTTTTTCGATATGGGTAATTTGTTCATGCAGCTCAAGTGCGCGCTTTAAACGGGCATCCACTTCTTGCACAAAATTTGCGGCGTCTTTACTAACTACCACCTTACCCGCTTCACTTAGCGACTCTAAATAGCCGTAAAAATTACCCCACTCGCGGCGCTCAACCGCCACGGCATCCTGCGGGTATTCCCACTCATTCATGCCTATTTCAAGCGACCAGATAAAGTCGCGACCGGTAATATCGCGGTTACCCAGCTTCATTAAGTAGCGCGTAATCAGTTCGCGATCAGCCGCGATAGTGAAGCCATTATCGCGCGCAACTGCTGCAGGAATGACTTCCGAGCGCACTAATTCACCCAGAATCACTTGCTTGTGGCCGGCGTTATCCGTAGTGCTGGTTAAGGCTATGTCGGCCGGCCAAAAATGGCCAAAACCGCGTACCGCAATCAACCCCAAGAGACCAATCACCATAATCATACAAAGGGTGACGGCACCACCGTTTAACCAGATCCAAGGCGAGCCGCTCTTGTACCAGAGCGCGGGGGCTTTCAATAAATTCTTCATGTTGGAATCCCCTATTAAAGATTACTGTAACGTTTACGGAGGCGTTGACGCACAATTTCTGCCGCCGTATTCACCACAAAGGTGAGCGCCAATAACAAGAGCGCAGCAAGGAATAAGACGCGGAAGTGCGTACTGGCCACCGCCGTTTCTGGCATTTCTACTGCGATATTGGCGGATAAGGTGCGCATGCCTTCAAAGATATTGAAATTAACTACCGGGCTATTACCCGTTGCCATAAGCACAATCATGGTTTCACCCACGGCGCGGCCAAAACCCATCATGACTGCAGAGAAAATACCGGGGCTAGCAGTTGGCAGAACAACTCCCATCATGGTTTGCCAGCGCGTTGCGCCCAAGGCCAGCGAACCTTGGGTTAAGTGACGCGGCACGCTGAACACAGCATCTTCGGCGATAGAAAAAATACTGGGGATAACCGCAAAGCCCATCACCAAGCCAACCACCAAGGCATTGCGCTGTTCAAACTTAACGCCGTTATTGGTAAACCATTGCGGCAGGCTGCCATCGAAGAACCAGATTTCAAGGTAGGGGCTAATATCCACACAACCCCAAACAGTGAGGATAACGGGTACAACTAGAATCGCCGCTTCCCAACCTTCAGGCGTTCGCGAGCGAATCGCCAGCGGTAATTGACTCCACGTGAAGCCCACAATCAGCATGACTACAGGCACAAGCAAGAGGATGCAGAAGATGGCTGGCAAATGATTTTCAAGAAACGGTGCCAACCACAAACCGGCGAGGAAACCGAGAATAACGCTGGGCAGCGCCGCCATAATTTCGATAGTGGGCTTCACGATGCCGCGCAATTTTGGCGTCATAAAGTAAGCGGTATAAATCGCTCCCATGACGCCGAGCGGTACAGCGAACAAAATGGCAAACAATGCAGCTTTGAGCGTACCCAAGGACAGCGGCACAAAACTCATTTTGGCTTCAAAGTCATCGCTACCTGAGGAGGCTTGCCAAATATAATCTGGCGCATCGCGGCCCTCGTACCACACTTTTTCCCACAACATGCTGAAGGAGACTTCAGGGTGTTCGTTCCACACCTTGGCCATTCTGACTTTTTGGGTTTGATCCAGCAGCAACACGCGACCATTGATGGGTGATATACCTATATGGGTGATGGGTGTTGAGCCCATAGACTTGGTAAGTAAAGTGCGCGCTGAAGTACCAAAATAAATGCATATATCGCCCTTGTCATCGGCCGCCCAAAAGCCGCGACGGCCAAATTCTGGCGCTATGTGAGTAATGGCTCCCTCTAGGGGTTCAAAATCACGCACATGAGTCACATGATATTTATTTTGCGGGTCGCGCACCATCAACCACTGGCTCACCTGCCCTTGTTCGGTACCAATCGCTAGCGAGCCGGTGCTGACCAAAAAGCGCATAGCGGTGACCTTGCCGCCTTCCACTTTTACAGGTTCATAGCGTTCAGCCGCATCTGGCTTGGTGATGTTGTAAAGGTAGAGCTGTGCTTTGTCGTTGGCGACCACCAAATAACGGCCGTCGTTGTCCAACTGCATATGGGTGACTTTTTCACCCTCTGGCAAAGGCGGTAAATTGAAGGTTGCCGTGGTATTGGTCGTTTCTTCGGTAATGGCGTTAACTTCGCTGCTTACCACACCCAATACCAAGCGGTTATCACTAGTGGAGGCACTGAGCACCATACCTTCGCTGGTGGCTTGAATGGCTAATACCGAGATAGCAGCTTTGTTGGCATCCAATACCACAGGAGTTTCGCCCAAAGGATAGCCAAGGCTTGCAGTAACAACGCGCTTGTCGTCTGGGTAACTCAAATCATACTGGGCTTTGACTACAGCCACTTCGCCGTTGCTATAGCCGTAGGCAACCAAACCGTGTGACGCTTCACTTGCACCCAAGGTAGTGAAACTTGCATCGGCCGATTTAGGCACCTGCTGATGACTAATAGCGGCGCCGCTGAGCGCATTAAAGAACTGTACAGTGCCGTTTTTATGGTAGGCAGTACCGATTTCTTCATAGCGTTCAAGGCTGATAAATTCTGCAGAACTGCCTGCAACTTGGTCATTAGCCGGTAAAGAATAGGTTTGTTGAACATCCACCGATGCGCCACGCAATAAAGGGGCGATTTCAGAGAATAAATAGACAAAAATCAGCGCTAGGGATCCAACTACCGCGATACCCGCGGTCATGATGCCGTAACCTGAAAACTTATCTTTTATATTGCGCATGCGCCGTAGCTTGGTGCGCTGCTCGGCATTTGGCATGAGGCTGGCAGTCTGCGCTGCATTGGAAATAGGTTGTGACATAAAATTCACCCAGTGAGGTATTGGCGCATAAACTCTAACAATCAAAGATGACAAATTTGTTACAAAGGCAATTTAAATAACAAAGTCGCTAGGCAGGGAAAGAAAAAACGCTTAATCATCCACCCATAAAAAAACCGCTGCAAGCAGCGGTTCTTATGTCGGTATAAATACCTATTATTTACTCAAGGTTGCCAAGGTTTTTGCTGCCAAAGCAGCTGGCAAAGCAATGTAACCATCACGCTCAACCGCTTCTTGACCTTGCTTAGACAATACATAGGTGAAGAACTCAAGCTGTAGCTTATCCAAAGGTTGGTTAGGCTTTTTGTTCACATATACATAAAGCTGACGAGATAATGGGTAGCTGCCATCCAAACCGTGTTCGGTATTAGCTGGAATCAACTCTGAGTAAGAGGTTTTAGAAATTGGCAGTGCACGAACACCTGAAGTTTTGTAACCAATACCTGAGTAACCAATTGCATTGATACCTTCAGATACGCTTTGTACTACAGAAGCAGAACCTGGTTGCTCATTGATAGTTGACTTGAAGTCGCCCTTACAAAGAGCTTCTTCTTTAAAGTAACCGTAGGTACCAGATACAGCGTTACGGCTGTACAAAGAAATACCGCGTTTTTCCCAAGCACCAGTCAAACCAACATCACCCCAAGTTGTCAAATCTTTCTCGCCGCCGCACTTACGGGTAGCAGAGAAAATTGCATCTACTTGAGATATAGACAAACCTTTGATTGGGTTATCTTTGTTTACATAAACAGCCAAAACGTCGATAGCGACGGGTACTTTAGTAGGCTTATAACCGTGTTTAGCTTCAAATGCTTGAATCTCAGCTTCTTTCATTGCACGGCTCATTGGGCCGAAGTTTGAAGTGCCTTCAGTTAAAGCTGGTGGTGCAGTTGAAGAACCAGCACTTTGCACTTGGATATTTACGTTAGGGTAGAATTTTTTGAAGTCTTCAGACCACAAGGTCATCATGTTGGCTAAAGTGTCTGAACCAATACTGTTTACTGCACCAGAAACACCAGAAGTTACCTTGTATTCTGGTAATTTTGGATCTACAGCAGCTTGCACAGCAACGGCACAAGTCATTGAGCCAATGAGAGAACCGGCGAGAGCCAATCCTTTAATAAATTTGTTAGCGTTCATTGAGCGTTTCCTTTAGGAAAGATGACGATAATTAAAGATGAGCCTGCCTCACCCTTGACGCTCAATGTAGCAAGCAAATGTGACAAGTTTATGACTGCGAACAACAGCCTGTAAAAACTTATCGCATTTGCGCTTTAACTATTTCACCACCTTCAATGCTGGGCGCTTGAGCGATGTCACATTGCCCTCACCGGATCCGCTCGGCTTGGTGTTGGTTGGTTCGGGCTTAGTCGGTGGCGCTGGTGGCACGGGTGATTCAGGCGGAACCTCCAGCTCAAACATCATACCTTGGCCATTTTCGCGGCCGTAAATCCCCAATACTGCACCGCAGGGCACGTATATATGATTCACCACACCACTAAAACGCGCACTGAAAGACACGGCATCATTGGCAATCAATAAATCCCTAACCGCTGAGGGCGCTATGTTCAAAATAATTTGGCCATCTTTATTAATGTGCTGCTGCGGCACAGCCACACCCGGCACATTCGCAAACACCACCAAATGTGGCGTGCAGTTGTTATCCAACAACCACTCATAAATAGCTCTAAGCAAATAAGGGCGATTCGATGTCATATCCATAGAAAACTCACACAACTCAAAAAAAACACGTAACCTAAAAATACGTAATGAGAAAAATAACTGAGAAATTATCGCCCAAAAGAAAGGGCGACCTATAGTCGCCCTTTTTCACTCTTGATTCCAGAGTCGATTTAATTCTAGTGAATATTTCGCCAGAACTCTTTATTCAAGAAGTAAGCACAAGCGGCGAATATCAAGATAAAGAACAGCACTCGCTTGCCCATATCTTCACGTTTAAGCGCACCGGGCTCACCCAAATAAGCCAAGAAGTTCACTAGATCATAAGCAGCCTGATCAAACTCTTCTTTTTTCATTGTGCCTTTGATTGAGCCTTCAACCAAACCGCCGCAATGCTCATCCACTTCTAACTCACCAATTGTGTTACGCGCTGCGTGACCATGGTGATTGAGTTTCGGGCCTGGGCCGCACTCCAATAAACCTTGCGGGCCAATCAACACATGCGGCATACCTACGTTCGGGAACACACGGTTATTCACACCCCATGGACGCGCTTCATCTTTGTAGAAGTTGCGCAAATAAGTGTAAACCCATTCAGGCGAACGCACACGGGTAACCAAGCTCAAGTCTGGAGGTGCAACACCAAACCACACTTTTGCCTGTGCCGGACGCATAGAAATTTCCATCAATTGACCCAAGCGTTGGCCACCTAACACCAGGTTGCCTTCCATCATTTCTGGAGGAATTGCCAAATCCTCAGCCACACGCCCAAAGCGTGAGTACTTAGCCGAGTGACAACCCATGCAATAGTTGGTGAAATATTTCGCGCCACGTTGCAAGGATTCTTTGTCATGCAAGTCGACTTCCATCTTATCGCAAGGTACAGCACCGCAATCAAATGCACCGGTATTTGCTACCGCTTTAATAGGCACAATCATCAAAATTAAGAACAGCGCCAAACCGCCCAGAACTATGTGCAATGGCAAACCTTTCGCTTGAACACGCTCTGGCTCCACCAAAACGTGATCGCGCGACGCCAATAGGGGCAATACTGCGAAAATTACCGTCAAAAACACACAAAGCCCTAACAGCAACGCGGGCACATCAGCCTTCACGTAACTGAAGGTCATAGCAGCAAAGATCACTGCAAACACACCACACAGAACGAACGAAAGCTTCGATTTTGCCTTTGCCAAATCAGGTGTTGTCCATACTGGCATAGTCACAAAGTAAGCGAAGTAAAAGACGGTTGCGATTTGAGACAGTAGCGTACGGCCTTCGGTAGGCGCTTGCACACCCAAGTAACCAAGCACTACAAACATAGCCGCGAAGCTCATCAGCATGACGCGCGCAATCCAACCGCGGTAGCGGATTGATTTCACTTTGCTGCGATCTAACCAAGGCAATACAAACAGAATCGCAATCGCCGCCGCCATAGCCATGAAACCAAGGAACTTAGCGTTTAACGGGCCAATCTCCATGGTTACCGCACGTAATACTGCATAGAAAGGCGTGAAATACCAAACTGGTGCGATGTGCAATGGCGTTTTCAGATTGTTCGCTTCTTCAAAGTTGGCTTTCTCTAGGAAGAAACCACCCATTTCTGGCATGAAAAACATTATGAAACAGAATACAAACAGGAATACGCTAATACCTACAAGGTCATGCACGGTGTAGTAAGGATGGAAGGGAACACCATCTAATGGAATACCATTTTCATCTTTATACTTTTTAATCTCAACGCCATCTGGGTTGTTAGAGCCAACGTGTTTATCGTGCAAGGCCAAAATATGCATCACAACCAAGGCCAGCAACACGATTGGCAGAGCCACAACGTGCAAAGCAAAGAAACGGTTTAGCGTGATACCCGAGATCAAATAGTCGCCGCGAATCCACTGCACCAAGTCTTCACCAATTACAGGAATAGCACCGAACAATGAAACAATTACTTGCGCACCCCAGTAGGACATTTGACCCCAAGGCAATACGTAGCCCATAAAGGCTTCAGCCATTAGCACCAGATAAATTGTCATACCGAAGATCCACACCAATTCGCGTGGAGATTTGTAAGAGCCGTACATCAAACCGCGGAACATATGCAGATACACAACAACAAAGAACGCCGACGCGCCGGTGGAGTGCATATAGCGCAGCAAATCGCCGTATTCTACATCGCGCATGATGTATTCAACCGAGGCGAATGCGCCCTCAGCCGTCGGCGTGTAGCTCATAGTCAACCAAACACCGGTAACCAATTGGTTAACCAGAACCAGCAGCGAGAGCACACCAAAGAAATACCAAAAGTTAAAGTTTTTGGGCGCATAGTATTTACCCATATGGGTATCCCATGCTTTTTGTACGGGGAGGCGATTATCAACCCAGCCCCACAAACCTGCTAACTGATTTACAACCCAATTCATCTTATGCCCCTTGGTCTTCGCCGATGATAACTACGCTTTCACTCTCGTAATAATGCTTAGGCACTTCGAGATTGGTCGGAGCTGGAACACCTACATAGACTCGGCCAGCCAAATCGTATTTAGAGCCGTGACATGGGCAGAAGAATCCACCTTGCCATTTCTCGCCGCCTAAATCGGCAGCGCCAACGTCGGGACGATAAAGTGGTGAGCAACCCAAGTGAGTACAAACACCCAGCAGAATTGCAAACTCTTCTTTAATGGCACGAGC
>DAOORH010000042.1:0-13685 GCA_035389145.1 Cellvibrio sp. | reverse complement strand
CGTTGCACCCAAACTTTCTTCTAACACAATTACCAAGTTCAGTGGTTTCTCACGTTTAATCGCTGCTTCTTGTTTATGCAGTGTAGGCAATTCAGTAGATGTAAATTGTAAGTCGCGCAACCAAGGTGCGGCTTTAATCTGTTCAAATATTTTTTCGCGAGGAAAGGAGCCGTAAATTTCAGAAGAGTTAGCTTCTTGTCGCATAGATGCTAATGCCGTCAGTACTGACCAGCCAGAATTAATAATTAACGAATTCACTAACGCATCGCCAGACAATGCAAAAAGTGCAGGATTCGCAGGGCGATGATCAGTGGTAGAACGCACCTGTAGAAATACAAGCACAAAGATAAGTGGCCACAGCAGCAATAGCTTTTTTGAAGACCAGGGTTTTGCTTCAGCACTTGCCGCTTTTAAAACCGAATAAATGGTTACCCCCAAAAGTACTGAAAAGCCCACTCCAAGAATTAACGCTAAACGAAAGCCATTCCACAATGTAGAAAGAACTTCTTTGGGGTATGACAAGTATTCAATAAATAAACGATTGGGGCGAACATCAAATTGCATAATAAACGGCGGCGACGACAACTCCATAAAAATGATAAAAAAGAGCGCGAAGGTCGCCCAATATAAATTGAAGCTACGCCACAAACGCGCCGATAATTTATGCGCGAAAAACGGTGCAAGCAATACTGAAATGGCCACAAAATAACCCAAGACGATCAGGTCAGCGCGTACGCCCTGCACCAGCATCTCAAGCAATAAACCTGTAGCACTAACACGATCCCACTGCCAAATCGTTAGACCTACCCGCGACAACGACAAGACAATCAAACCTATCAACAACATTTGCAAGACAGTTGCATAGGGGCCAGCCCATTGGGTTAGACGGGCTAATCGTTTAGAGAAGCGCGGAAACAAAGGTTTTTTTACTACATTAGTAAGTTGAACCATCTTATTCTTATCCTCTTTGCCTTACGGCCTAGACTGGGGGCATAAACTAGGCTAGCTAGTGAATAGCCGTTATAATTCTTTGACTTGCATAAAGTGCGAAAAGTATACATCACACACTGATATTCAGCATTAAGGGGCTTTGGCTTGACCAATTTACACGGCGGTATTAACACCATTAACACCAAAATTACACTCGGTGTTTATCAGGGAAGCATAGCGCCCGAATTTGATGATGAGACTCTGCGCGCCCAATTAGTTCAGATACCCATATTATTAAAAAATAATAATGTCACTAGACTCTCAAATGGCGCTGATTATGTGGTGAAATTACCACTGCAAACCGCACGGGGTGAAATACTTGTTGCGCTCAAAGTGTTTAAGCGTCAAAGCTGGCTTAAAGATTGTTTTGATCGCAAACAAAAATCCAAAGCCGAGCGCTCTTATATCGCTGCTTGCTATTTGCAAACTCATAACATTGGAACACCTGCGCCAATTGCGTGGCTAGACCGCTGGGAAAATAATCGCCTATTGGAAAGTTATTTTCTGTGCATTTTTCAACCTGCCATTTGTCTGCGTGACGCACTCAGCGATATCTATTTCAATGCCCGCGACAATGCACCCTTAATGGAATTATTACATGTGGTCGCACCCGCAATACGCGCCATGCACGATGCGAATTTTATGCACGGCGATATGGGCAACCAAAATATTTTGCTGCCTAAAAATCTCGACGGCTCATGGGCACAACCACAATTTATTGATTTAAACCGCTGTTTAATTGCTAATCGTCCGCTAACCGATAAAGAGCGTGCGTTTGATTTGTCGCGACCTATTTTACCCAGCAACTACCTGAATTTCTTTAAATTCATTTATTGTCAGCACGAAATGCCTTCAAAGGAATTAAACAAATGGGAAGATGTTTATCGCAAGCGTTTTACCTTCCATCGTAAGTCGCGCAATTTTCGTCGCCCCTTTCGCTATTTTAAAAATCGCCATAAACAATCAGCGCAAAGAGTATACCCAGACTCAAAAAATTATTGGCTATGGGACGAAAAATCAGCACAACCTATGATTGCTCTTTCACGCAAAGAAAAACATCGCGAGCGTTTCTTAGGTGATTTGCTGATCATGATTGGCCAAGGTTTATTAGCACTACCAAAACTCTATTCTGCTTACAAACAAGTAAAGCACGAGAGTTTTCAGCATGAGGTTGTACTCAAGGGGCGCATAGGTGTAGCACTACACCCCCATGAAAACTATATTGAGTCTGAACGCAAACTTTTAGGTGAACTTGGCAACCCGCCAGTGCTAATTCGATTTTGCCATCACGAAGGTGAGGCTATTTGGGATCAAACCATTCAACTGATTCAGCAATTACACAGCAATGGCATTGAAGTCATGGTGGCATTGCTACAGGATCGTCAAGCGGTGTTGCAGCCAGCCCAATGGAAAGCATTTTTAAGTAAAGTGATTCCCGCAATAGCAAACATCGTAAGCCATATTGAAATCACCCACGCCTACAACCGTATTAAATGGGGCGTGTGGAGCATGCAAGAATTACAAGCACTTATGGCACCGGCATTTGAACTGCAGACTCAATACCCACAGATTAAACTCACTGGCCCAGCGTGTATTGATTTTGAATATTTGCCAGTGATTGCCGCTCTCCAATCACTACCAAAAGGGAAATCGTTTTCAGCGCTTTCACATTTGCTGTATGTGGATCGACGCGGCGCGCCAGAGAATCCCCAAGGCCCATTTTCAACGCTGGAAAAATGCGCACTGCTTAAGGCGCTCACTAGAATATCGCCACAATGCGAAGAGAAAGTCATTATTTCTGAAGTAAATTGGCCGATTGAAGATACTGATATTTGGTCGCCAATTGTATGCCCCTATGTCACTCCCCGCTGGCGCAATCGCCCCTCCGGCGAAACCGAACACGATTATGCCAACTTTATGTTGCGCTACATCGCCATTGCTATTTGCTCTGGTCATGTCGAACAATTATTTTGGTGGCGTTTGTCCGCCAAGGGTTATGGTTTGGTGGATGACCAAAATGAATTTAAACCACGCCTTGCATTTACCGCCTTGCAATATTTTTTAGTGCGCTTGGGCGATGCTACTTTTATTCAAAAATGGCCGTCGGCTCAAAATACTTACATACTGGAATTCCGGAACGCAACCCAGCAGATACTTATGGCCTGGACAACCAAGAGCAAATCTAACGAGCTTGCTGATTTCGATGCATTACAAATTTATGATCGCGATGGCAATAACGTAAAAGAAAAAGTGATTTCTGAGGCACCCATTTATTTGGTGAGGGCACACCCCTAAGCGCTTGCTCCAACGAATAGCGAAGGGGTAGTTAGATGAAAAACACGTTATTTCAACGAGGTATATTTCAACTCGGTTTTCGACAGGGAGATTTTCGGCTGCTATATTTTCTATTTGTGCAATAACGAATCTATGCACAGAGTCCTGCGCTTGACCAAGCAAGCTTAGACCCTAATGATGGATTATGAAAATGCTATGAAGCCTGAAACCCATGCCGATTTTGCTGAACTCTATGAGTGTGCAAAAGTACTCCTACTCAACCAAGGCTCTGGCCAAAGCGACCTCACGCCCCCGCAACAAGAATTGCAGTTTGAAATTCTTATTTGGCAGAAAGCCTTAGAACTACAACGCAATCAGTTACAAATCCGCGAAAAGGAACACTTGCTCTCGGAATCACAACGCATTGCGCATATCGGCAGTTGGAGCTGGGATCTCACTACCCGCAGCGTGATCTGGTCGGATGAGACCTATCGAATTTATGGGCTAGATCAAGCCACGTTTAAACCCACTCAACGCGCTTTTTTCAACCTCGTGCACCCCGATGACCAAGTCATGATTACTCAATGGTATACGGACAGCACTCACAGCTACGCACCCACAGAACTTGAGTTTCGTATAGTTCGCCCAGATGGCAGCATTAGGTTTATTAATGGGCGCGGCAGCTTAGAGCGGGATGTACTCGGCCAACCACACCGCATGGTCGGTACGGTACAAGATATTACTGAACGCAAACGAGCCGAACTTTATCAACAACACCAGAGTCGCATTCTCAGCCTAATTGCAGATAGAACGCCTCTGAGGCAAGTTTTAGATGGAATGGCGAGGGACATTGAACAGATTAACCCCAAGACTATTTGTACCATCTTGTTGCTAGATGAATACGGCCAACATCTACACCATGGTGCTGCGCCGAGCATGCCGACGTTTTACATCAACGCAATAGATGGCGCGGCGATTGGCTTAGGAAGAGGCTCGTGCGGTACCGCCGCATTTACCGGTGAGCTCGCCGTTGTAGAAAATATTCAAACGCACCCCTGGTGGGCAGACTACAAAGATTTAGCTGCCCAAGCAGGCTTGGCGGCCTGTTGGTCACAACCCATCTTGTCGATTCACGGGAAGGTACTCGGCACCTTTGCTATCTACCACACCAGCCCATGCGGCCCATCGCCCGATGATATTAGGCTGATTGAAACCGAGGCTCGTCTTACCGCACTAGCCATTGAAAAGGATAAGGATCGCACTCGACTGGAGCTGGCAGCCAGTGTTTTCACCCATGCCCGTGAAGGCATAATGATTACCGATGCCAACGCCAATATAGTGGACGTTAACGACACCTTTACCCAAATAACCGGCTACAAACGCAGCGAAGTTTTGGGTAAAAACCCGCGCATGCTCAGCTCAGGCCGACACGGGAACAACTACTATCATCAGCTCTGGAACGATCTAACCACCAAAGGTTTTTGGTCTGGAGAAGTCTGGAATACGCGCAAAAACGGTGAAATTTATGCGCAAATGCAAACCATTAGCCGTGTGCAAGATGATGCAGGTACCACCATCAACTATGTGAGCTTGTTTACGGATATCACTGAGATAAAAGAACAGCAGCTGCAGTTAGAGTATATCGCCCACTACGATGCCCTCACCCGCCTGCCCAACCGCGTACTCTTGGCCGACCGACTCAAGCAAGCTTTGGCGCGCAGCCATCGCACCGGCAGCGCGCTTGCGGTGCTCTATATCGACCTCGATGGCTTTAAAAGCGTTAACGACAACCACGGCCACGACCTTGGCGACCAGCTGCTTATTAGCGTAGCCAACCGTTGGACAGAAGCGCTACGTGAAGGCGATACCCTAGCGCGTATTGGCGGCGATGAATTTATTGTGATTTTGGTGGATTTAGAACAGAGCGAAGATTACCAAGCCATACTACAACGCCTATTGAATGCGGCAGCCGAGCCCGTAAACGTCCACCAAAGTTTGCTGCGAGTATCAGCGAGTATCGGTGTCACCCTTTACCCGCAAGACCCCTCGGATGCCGACCAGCTAATGCGTCACGCCGATCAAGCTATGTATTTAGCCAAGCAAGCGGGTAAAAACTGCTTCCATCTGTTTGATGTTGCAAAGGATGTGGCTGTGAAAACCCACCGCGAAAGCATTGAGCAAATTCGCCAAGGTTTAGATAAAAATGAGTTTGTGCTCTATTACCAACCCAAAGTTAATATGCGCACCGGCGAGGTCATAGGTGCAGAAGCACTGATTCGCTGGCAGCACCCAGAACGTGGCTTGCTACCCCCTTCCGCATTTTTGCCCATCATAGAAGAGCATGCTATCAGCATCGAAATGGGCGACTGGGTTATCAACCAAGCGCTCAGCCAGATGAGTCATTGGCGCAGCAGCGGTTTGGATGTTTGCGTGAGCGTCAATGTGGGCGCACTGCAATTGCAGCAAGGCTGCTTTGTAATGCGATTAAGTCAGCAGCTCGCAGCGCACGCCGATGTACCTCCGGGCAATTTGGAATTAGAAGTTTTAGAAACCAGCGCACTGGAAGACATTACGGATATTGCGGAACTCATGCACCAATGCCATCAACTCGGCGTGCATTTTGCGGTCGATGATTTTGGTACGGGCTATTCATCACTCACCTACCTCAAACGTTTACCTGCAGAGCTACTGAAAATCGATCAAAGTTTTATCCGCGATATGCTCGACGACCCAGATGACCTTGCCATCGTCAAAGGTGTGATCGGCCTAGCCCACGCATTCCATCGCAAGGTCATAGCCGAAGGCGTAGAAACCATCGCCCACGGCCAGCTTCTACTCGCCCAAGATTGCGAACTTGGCCAGGGCTACGGTATAGCCCGCCCTATGCCTGCTAGCGAAATCCCCCACTGGGTTGCTAATTGGCAGCCAGATATAGCGTGGAGTACGCACTCCCAAAGCAGACATTAGTTACTCATCAAAGTGTGCTAAGAGACAGAAAATCCCAACCTAAAAGTTCATCGTACAAAGCAAACATCCACTGGAAGCAAATACAATGAACAAAATATTCTGGGCTTTAATCGCCCTCACAACCGCACTCAGCCTAACCGCCTGTACCGGAAAGCCCGACGACATTACCCCCGTCAAAAACTTTCAAGCCGACAAATACCTAGGCACTTGGTACGAAATCGCACGCTTGGATAACCGCTTTGAAAAAGGCTTAACGCAAGTAAGCGCAACCTATGGCCTGCGTGAGGACGGCGGCATTAGCGTGCTCAACCGAGGTTACTCACGCAAAAACAACGAGTGGAAAGAATCCCTCGGCAAAGCCTATTTTGTAGAAGACAAAAACACCGCTTACTTAAAAGTGTCTTTTTTTGGCCCTTTTTACGGCTCTTATGTCGTGTTTGATCTCGATGAAAACTATCAATATTCATTAGTGACAGGCAACGATAAAACCTATTTCTGGCTACTCGCCAGAACCCCCACAATTTCTGGCGATGCAAAGGCAAGGCTGCTAGAAAAAGCAGCCACCTTAGGGTTTGATACCACAAAACTGGTTTTTGTGGAGCAAACAGAAACTACGCAGTAAAAGCATCCATGAGAATGTAGAGCGGAAGGCGCTATGCTTTCCACTCTTCCCGCTCCCCCCTAACCACCTCCCTCATCTTTACAAAAATTGAACACTTATCATGCAGCGCTGCTGACTGATGCGCCCTATACTCAAGCCTTAGGATTTCAGGTAGACCATCTATCCCACAAATTTTGTAGGCCACCTATGCATAATAACAACGTGGTAAATGCACCAATTCAATCGTTCACCCCAACCGACGAGGCCCAACTCGCATCCCCTGCGCCATTGGCAACGAACCTAGGCGTAGCAGGGTTAGTCGCGCTTGCTAGTAGCAGTTGTGGCGGAGGGGGCGGCGGCGGTACTACTAGTGGAGGCGGTGGAAATCAAACCAGCTCAGTTGCAAGCTCAGTCGCCCCTCAGCTGCTCTACACCAAACCCGAAGCCGCACGCTTTTTGTTGCAAGCGCAATTCACCGCAACCGATGAAGAGATTCTGGCAGTAAGGGCTTCAGGCTATAGCGCTTGGCTCACCTCACAATTTAATGCGGCAATTGATCAAACTGGCGCGCAATGGTTAACGGCCAACGGCCATGCCACACCCAAAACCGATGGTAATTATTTCAACCCTGTGTTTGGCGATTGGATGGCGTGGAATCAGTTACTCACCGGCACCGGCCAAGTGCGTAAACGATTAGCACTCGCACTCTCAGAGTTTTTTGTGGTGTCTTTAAGCCCTATTGATGGCTTTTGGCCGCCGATGTTAATTGCAGGCTATTGGGATTTACTCAATGCTAAAGCTTTCGATAATTTTAGAACTTTATTGGAAGATATTTCGTTAAATCCTGCGATGGGTTTTTTCCTAAACACCAAAGGCAATTTAAAAGAAGATGTGGCAAGTGGCAGACAGCCCGATGAAAACTATGCGCGTGAAATCATGCAATTATTTTCGATTGGGCTTTACGAATTAAATTTAGATGGCACTGTAAAAACCAATGCGCAGGGCAATCCGATTGAAACTTATGTGCAATCTGACATAACCAATCTTGCACGGGTGTTTACGGGGTACGACTGGGATTATTCAAAAGTTACTCAGCAAAGCGGCTTCGAAGCTTATCCCGTACCCTCCCCCGAATTTACCAGCGGGCGCATGGCGTTTGATGCAAAAAAACATTCCAACTTAGCGGTTAGTTTTTTGGGTACCACTATTCCTGCCAACACGCCCGGTGCAGATGCGTTACGCATTGCTCTAGATACATTGTTTAATCACCCCAATACGGGGCCGTTTTTTGCCAAGCAAATGATTCAGCGGTTAGTGACCTCCAACCCTAGCCCCGCCTATATTCAACGCGTAGCAACTGCATTTAATAACAACGGCTCCAATGTGCGCGGCGATTTAAAAGCAGTGTGGCGTGCGATCTTAACGGATACCGAAGCACGCACCCTGCTCAACAATACGATTGCCGGAAAATTGCGAGAGCCGATTATTCGCCTAACGCAAATTGCACGCACATTTAATGTGAGCAGCAATAATGGAAAATGGGAAGTTTACGACCTCTCTAATGCGGACACCGGTTTAGGCCAAGCGCCCTTACGTTCACCCTCGGTGTTTAACTTTTTCCGCCCAGGCTATATACCGCCTAACACCGCCTTGGCTACACAAACTTTATTGGCTCCTGAATTTCAATTACACAATGAAACGTCTACAGCGGGATACATCAATTTTGTGACTAATTTCATTCGCAATGGTTATTTTGATGTAAAGATAAATCTCACCGCAATTGAGTCACTTGCAACTGATGCAAAAGCTTTAGTCGAATGGTTGAATTTACATTTATCCGCCAATCAACTCTCTACCGCCACAACCGATTTAATTCAACAAGCTTTAGAGGCAAATCCTGTGACGAGTGCAAGCTCTACCAACGCGAAATACGATCGTCTTTACGCAGCCATTTTATTGGTGGCTACCAGCCCTGAATATTTAATTAAAAAATAACTATTTAAAAGTAACTACTTAAACGTAACTGTTCAAAAGTCACGGGGAAACTATCCGCCATGCATATTAATAAAATCAATGACATGACTCGCCGCGCTTTTTTAAAACGCGCTGGCGCGGTTTCTATGATGGGCGTGGGCGCACCACTCGCGCTCAACCTTGCAGGCATTGGCGAAGCGGCTGCATTTGAAGCCAGCGATTACAAAGCATTAGTCTGTGTGTTTTTATTTGGCGGCAATGATTACGCCAATACAGTCGTACCTTTTGACACAACGAATTATGATCTCTATAGCGCAATTCGTGGCGGCAGTGCAGGCCGCACGGCGGGTGGTATAGCGCTAGGGCGCGATGCGCTCACCGCAACCGCACTTAAAACACTCGCACCGCAAACACTCACCAATAATATTCAATACGCCTTATCGCCCCAATTAAAATCCATGGCGTCGTTATTTAATTCTGGCAAAGCCGCCGTGCAATTAAATATAGGCCCGCTACTCACACCACTTACTCTGGCACAATACAAAGGCTCAGACCGCGTAAAGTATCCGTTACCGCCAAAACTTTTTTCGCACAATGATCAGCAATCTATTTGGCAGGCATTAAATAGCGAAGGCGCAACCAAAGGCTGGGGTGGATACATGGGCGACCTGGCTTTATCCAGCAATAACATTAGCACCCTCACCTGTATTTCTGCTTCCGGCAACGCCGTATTTTTAGCGGGCAATAATGCACTGCAGTACCAAATAAGCCCTTCGGGCGCAATTCCCATTTGGGCCGCTAAGGGTTCTGCATTTAATTCATCTGCAGTGTCCAGCGCGTTAAAGAAATTGATCACCCAACGTAGCCCGCATCTGTTAGAAAATGAATTGGCGGCAGTGACTAAACGTTCTATGGATTTAGAGGAAATAGTCAATGCGGCGTTACAACCCGTAAATTTATCGACATCGTTTGATCGCGACAGCAGCAGAAACTCATTGGCAGATCAATTAAAAGTAGTAGCACGATTAATTGGTGCGCGTGATGTCTTGGGCGCTAAACGCCAAGTATTTTTTGTATCGCTGGGCGGGTTTGATACGCACGACGGCCTCACTGAAAATCATCCAAGATTATTAGCGCAAGTGGACGAAGCCATGAGCGCTTTTTATCAAGCAACTGTGGAGTTGGGCGTTTCCGAAAAAGTGACCAGTTTTACGGCATCTGATTTTGGCCGCACCCTGGCATCCAATGGCGATGGTTCAGATCACGGCTGGGGTGGCCATCATTTTGTAGTCGGCGGCGCAGTTAATGGCGGGCAATTTTATGGCACAGCGCCACAGATTTCTCTGACCAGCGATGATCAAGTCGGCCAAGGGCGTTTACTGCCCTCAACTTCTGTCGATCAACTCGCCGCAACTTTAGCGCGTTGGTTTGGTGTTAGCAGCAGCGAAATCAATTCTATTCTGCCGAATGTGAGTAGATTTGCCAGTAGCAATCTTGGCTTTATGAAGTCTTAATGACTAATCATCCACGGGCGCGCAGATGGAAACATTTTATTGCCCTCGGCGGTATACATTAAGGCTGATTTGCGAATCGGCTTATCGCCACAACCGCAACCTTTGCCATGTTTATGTTCGCGCCGCGCTTTTTGCTCTGCGCGATAATCAGGTGTCGAAAATACTGGTTCATTCATCGCTTTTTCATTACGTGAATGCGCCGCGCGATTTTCTTTTTTCATATCCAAAAATTCTGGCGCAACCATAATTACCCGCGCAGACATTGCACCGCAACTTGGGCAAGCACAAGGCTGACTGGATGCATCCATGGTATTTAACTCATGGAATAAACCGTGAGTTGCGCATTTGTAATCGTAAACGGGCATGATGATTCCTCTTAAATAATCTATTGTCACCCTCAGTTACTTGGGAGTCGTCATCCTCGCGTAGCGGGGATCCAGCCGTTAAAAAGCAACAATCAAGAGCTGGATCTCCGCTCCGCGAGGATGACTATTCGCATGTAAAACTATTTATCCTTAGACAGCGGCACATCCATTCCCGGCGTTACTTTCTTGGTTGGCCCTTCCGCTGTCGGGTTTACATCAAAATCGAAAATATCTGTTGGCAACCAGAGTGTTGCGCAAGCATTCGGAATATCCACCACGCCACTGATATGTCCTTGAACCGGTGCACAACCCAGAATCGAATAGGCTTGCGCTTTGCTGTAACCAAACTTGGTTAAATAATTAATCGCATTCAAACAGGCTTGGCGGTAAGCGACATGAACATCCAAATAATGTTGTTGGCCATATTCATCTACCGAGATGCCTTCAAAAATTAAATAGTCATCGTATTTCGGTGTAATGGGGCTTGGTTTGAAGATAGGATTTTTAATCGCGTATTTCGCCATACCATCTTTAATTAAATTCACGCGCAAGTGAATCCAACCCGCCATTTCGATAGCGCCGCAGAAAGTAATCTCACCATCGCCTTGGCTAAAGTGTAAATCGCCTACAGATAGGCCACCGCCTTTCACATACACAGGGAAATAAATTTTAGAGCCGCGCGATAAATCTTTAATATCGCAGTTACCACCATGCTCACGCGGCGGTACCGTACGCGCGCCTTCTGCCGCAGCCACTTTCGCATCATCGGGCTTCATGCGGCCCATATGCGCGGTGTCTGCATAGGGCAGCGTTGCAAGCGCAGGCACGCGCTCTGGCTCGGTGTCATACAATTCTTTTTCGCGCTTATTCCACTCTTCCAACATTTCTTTGGAAGGTAAACAACCTATCAACCCAGGGTGAACCAAGCCGGCAAACTCGACGTTGGGAATATGGCGCGAGCTGGTGAACATGCCGTTAATATCCCAAATAGATTTTTGCGCTTCGGGGAAATGTTCTGTTAAAAAACCACCGCCGTTTTGTTTAGAGAAAAAGCCGTTGAAGCCCCACAAGCTTTCTTGAAAGGCGCCAATATCTAAAATATCTACCACCAACAAATCACCCGGCTCCGCACCTTCAATACCGACTGGGCCAGAGAGAAAATGCACTTGCGATAAATCCACATCGCGCACGTCATCCGCACAGTCGTTATTCGCAATTTGGCCGCCCGTCCAGTCGTAGCACTCAATAATAAAGTCATCGCCCGGCTTCACAGTTTTCACCATGGGAATATCAGGGTGCCAGCGGTTATGAATCATGTCATTTTCGTAAGGCGATTTTTTTAAATCTACTTTGATTATCGTTTCAGTCATAGTGCTGACTCCTGCTGAGAGTGGCTAAGTGCTAACAAATACCTTGGCTTTTGCGAAAAAACCAAGGCTAGCGGTCAGGTTCAGTATCTAATTGGGGGAGTTGAGGAGCCATACGATAAATAGCCAAGCCAACTGCGTTATTTGACGTATGGACTTGGTTTTATAGGGCATAAAAGTGGCGACGAATAAACATACCTACCGAGTAAAGCTTATCTGTGCGCAAGCGCACCGACATAACGGCATATTTTTTTTAGTATAAGCAGTCTACAAAACATTATTAAATCTGCCGGAAATGTATACGCAGTTCGCAAATCCACAGCAGGCCTTGTCTGTTAAGGTCTTGTTAAGACAAGCATTGTTTACATTAGGCAGGTACAACTACAAACGATTTTTTTTGAAACTCAGGAGTACATGATATGAACAAATCCATGATTATTGGCATAGTGTTGGGCGCAGGTGTTGCAACTGCGGGCGGTGCAATTGCCGGTTATAAGTATTTTGCAGAGCCAACCCATGCAGATGTGCTGAATGCGCAAGCGATTGTTAAAAAAACAAAAGTCCCCCGCAAAGAATGCCATGAAGAAACAGTGACTCATCAACGCGAAGTGAAAGATGATAAACGCATTGCCGGTAAAGCTATTGGCGCTGTATTAGGTGGCGTTTTAGGCCATCAAGTAGGCGGTGGCGATGGTAAAAAAGTGGCTACAGTGGCAGGCGCGGTTGCGGGTGGTTATGCGGGCGATCGCGTACAAAATAATATGCAGAAAAAAGATACTTACACCACAGTGGAACAAGTATGCAAAACCGAGTACGACACTCGTGAAGATATTACTGGCTATGACGTAACCTATCGTTTAGACGGTAAGGAATCGGTAGTGCGTATGTCTTATGACCCGGGCAATAAAATCCCATTAAAAAATGGCATGCTGGATTTAACGCCTCCGAACAAGTAAAAAAAATATATTAATAGCTAAAAAGCCCTCTTGAAGAAATTCCAAGAGGGCTTTTTTATGAATTTGCACAAATACAAAAACCCACCCTTTAGCCGGAGAAACCAAAGGATGGAAGAGCAATAAATTTATATAACCCTAAAATCAAACCGAAAGATAAGAAGCAACCTTGGCTTCATCAACCGACGACCGCAATTCCTCATGCACGATTTCGCCCTTCTCGATCACCAAAATTCTATCGGCAATATCTAACGCAAAACTGAGCACTTGTTCGGAGACAATAATCGACAAGCCACGTTTATCACGTATCGCTTTTAAGGTGCGCCCCATCTCGCGAATAATGGAAGGCTGAATACCTTCAGTGGGCTCATCCAATAACAGCATTTTAGGATCACTCGCAAGAGCACGTGCAATGGCCAATTGTTGTTGTTGCCCGCCGGATAAATTACCGCCCCGCCTGCCGCGCATTTCATGCAATACCGGAAACATATCGTAAAGCTCTTGCGGTACATTTTTTTTGTTGGTAGACGTCAAACCCGTTTCAATATTTTCTTTCACAGTCATGCTTGAAAATATCATGCGACCTTGGGGTACAAAACCAAAACCCGTTGCAACACGCTGATAACTTTTTAAACCACTCACTTCGGTTTCACCGAGTTTTACGCTGCCAGACGCGCTAG
>DAOORH010000041.1:0-13888 GCA_035389145.1 Cellvibrio sp. | reverse complement strand
GCGCTAGTGTTCACGCTACGCAAAAACGGGTGTTCATAGTTGTAAAAATCCGCATTAACATTGGATTGCTCGTATCTGTTGCTGGTTGAGCGTCCAACGCTCACTTTTTTGCGGCCAATTAGGCCTTACAAATTGTGAGCGTCGCTTACTAATGTCAGCATCAAGATTATTAATCAATCCTAAATCGTGAAGTTCTTTAATAGCGTCTTGTAAGTCTCGTGGATATAAATTTGTTTCCTGTAGAAAACGTGCCCAGCACTCATTATCAATTAATAATGGTGTGCTAGTGAGTTGCTTCAACAGATATTCCTTTGCATCCCTTCGCACACCTTCTGCTTCGCAAAAGTTTACCTCAGCAACTGCACTGGATTCACCAAACATATCCATGGTTGATCGGGTATTGATCTGATTTCGAAGCCGGACTTGGGCTTGAGTTTCACGCTGAAGTATTATCATTTTTTCAGCTTCAGTTTTAAAAACAATAATACCTTTGGCGTGGCGAGTCAGGTAAACCAAAAAATAAAGAACTCTCTTTTCACCGGGTCTTTCAATCGGAACGAACGCTGTCCTTCCCTTGAATATGTCATTAACTCCCGCGCGATAGTGAGAAAGCAAAAGCATTTGGCGTTGCTGAACCGACTCGCTTCCGGTGTAAGTAATGGGACTACCTAATAACTCTTCAATATCAGCATCGTGCTTGGTGATATTCGCTGCACGATTAACGAAGTCGTACATGATGTTGATCAGAAATTCGGTTTTTGGGCGCTCCAATAATGGCTTCAGTGTTGATGGGCCGATAATACGTTTCCATCCTTTCGGATCAACAAAAAAGAACGTAAAGTGGGATTCTGACCAACTAACAATTTCCGGTATGTGCGTTGTGTAATCGCCTTGTCGGCAAGTGACACTAACATCAGGATCGTTATGTTTGTCCAGGAACTCTGCAAGGCGAGCGAAAGCCTTTTTATCTTTTTCAATGAATAGCGCACGAAACTTTACGGAGCGCTTGAATGGTTCTTTTTTTAACGTTGCCACACATTTTTTCATTTGGTTAATGGATATTCCAATAGATGTATCCCTTAACTCTTCGTTTTCGTCCGACCACGGGCCGGCAAAGCAATCAACATAGTTGATGACGAGCTCGGACTGCCCGATGATCATGAACAGTCGCTCAAGATAGGTTTTGAGAATGGTGTGTTTGATAAATGCTTGTTCGCGACCAATGTATTCCTGTGGCAGTGCCATCATGTGCTCCCTGTTGATTATTATAAAAAAATGAATTGCCGTTGATGATATTTAATAATGTCTTCACCATTAATTTGAGCAGCACTTGATCTTGGATTGCCATTCTGATTCATGACAATAATTTCTTTATTTTTCATTGCACCTTGAAGCGCTATCCTGATTTCTTGCGCAGATGCTGGAGTCAAACTACCAATAGTATCGGTCAGTGTTTTAAAAGGAATTTCTAATCGCTGATCATCCAGCAGTCGTGGAATGGCTTCTGATAAATCTGAAATACATTTTTCCCGAGCGTCAGAACCAAAATCAAATATTTCACCAAAATCTAAGGTATTTTGCCCCGGCGTTTTGCTTGCTTGATAACCCAAGGCGAATAAACCTTTTCCCAGATGATGCTCAAAACCTGTGGAGATATTGGAGTGCTTCCAGTGCAAATCCATCATGACATCGCGAGCCCGGTATACCTTCGATAAATGCACAAGCCAATAGGTCCATCCTTTTTTGGGCTTGATAAAAAATAACGTAATATGTTTTGCACCTGATGCCTGAAGAATTGCATTCGCTAATTGTTCTTGTATAGCTTGCTGCCACATACCGGCTTCTTTAAGTAGGTTAAAACGCTGCCAATCGATGTGCTGAGCTAACCCAATATTTTCCAACGCCTTATGATTGGTAGAATGTTCTGAAAGAAATCCCTGTAAGCTACCGTAGTTAAACGTGAGAATAATTTCGCTGTTCGTGCTGGATAAAATGGTATTGATTAAAGGAATGGAACGTCTTTATAGGCGTATTGATCGAGTATAAAGATTGCCCGCATGGAACGATTTCGTTGCTGGATTCTGTTTATAATGGCTGGTGCAATTTTAGCAAAAACACCTTTATAAAGATGTGCGGTTTTATCAAGTAAGTGCGAGAACTCGGAGAGGGCTAATTCATGCCGAAGGAATTCCAGATGAGATGGTTCCTTCTCAATGAAGTGATATTCAGCTTGAATCTGGCGCGGTTTTTTACGACCATTGTTAATTGATGCCTCTGCTTCCTTAAGAGATTTTAAAATAAGAAATGGTGAGCCATCGACAACGTTTTCATCGTCAAAGCCACGATACCTGCCACCACCAGCGAAACCGTCCACAATGGTTAACGGTAACTTCTCAATGTTGGTGTTGCTCATGTACACTTCAACATAACGCTTAAGGTAATCGGCAATGATTAGATGCTTGGTATGACTGTGCTCATCCAGTTGCGGTAATTCAGATCCTATTTGCCAGCCATATTTTTTATTATTTTTGCTCACACGGATGTTCCTTTTCCTTAGATTATTAGACAGCGATTGCGGGAATCATGTCCCAGACTTCACCTTGTAATTCTCTACCGTTAGCACCTTTGGTTCGCTTGACGCCATCTTGCCCCCAGGAACCCCATTGCTTGAAAAAAAAGTCTATGCCGGTACGTTGGCATTGATCGCGCAACTTAAGCGCCCACGCTTCTTCCATAGGTCGAGCTTTGGAACCGGATTCGCCCCCAACAATTACCCAATGAATTCCCTTCAGCGAAATTCGCCCGAGATCTTCCAGTAGTGGCTCAACAGATAGGAAACGTGTTTTTGCTTTAATCGCTTGTAGAAAAGCAATGCGTGGTACGCCGTAGCGTTTATCTTCGACAGACACGCCTAACCAGGCATTGTCAGGTACTGTACGCGTTTGAAAATAGACATTCATTCGCTCAGCGCGCTTGGTGAGAATTTGATAGGCATGGTGTGGTGTTGCCCGAATCGTATCGAAAATAAGATCGATAAAACTATCGGGAACGTCTTCATGAAACATATCACTCATTGAATTTACAAAATAAATGGTGGGTTTCTTGCGCTGTAGTGGCTGATCAAGTCGCTCATGCATCAACGTGATTTTGTTAAAGCCATTTTCATACCCTGGTGTGCCCATGGCGTGCAGGCGTTTAGCCATTACTTCGGCATAGCAGTATTTACAACCGGGTGATACTTTCGTGCAACCAGTAATAGGATTCCACGTTTGTTCGGTCCATTCTATTTTGCTGTTCGTAGCCATGATTCATTCTCCATGAATTACGCTGAAGTGTAGATGTCCTGCTTCGAAAACTCAAAAAGGACAGATAATGGTTTGCCAATCTTTCAATCAATAGCGTTATTGCGCTCTTGGCTGTAGCGTTTCAAATAATTGGTTTTTCACGGTCAGTTCTGTTTTTGTGGTAATTAATTCGACCTGCATTGATTGGGATGCTTGCTGGAGCGCGGCAAGTTGTTGCTTGAGATCCGTAATTACATCAGCATCTTCTCGCTGCTGCCTGGCTGAATCCGTAAACTTTGTGGTCATAGTCAATAACGATTCTTCGCACGCCTTAAGTTGCGCAGCAAGCGACTGGTGGCTTTGCTCACTCGTGCGAAGTTGCTTTCTGGCCTCACTTATTTCTGTAGCGAGGCGAGCATTGTCTTTGTTGAGCTGGGTAATGTCAGTTTGTTTTAGAGATATCGTCTGGTTGAGCTGTCGAATCTCCGCTTGTAACTGCTGCACTTGGTGCTCGTGGCGGCGCTGATCCTGTTCGCGTTGATCCTTAACCGAGTTGCGGTAATGCTCTAATGCCTCCCGCGCATGCAGATGTTTTTCTTCCAGGGAAATAATGTGCGCGTCTTTTTGCGCAATAAGTTCTCCCTGACTTTCAAGTTGCTGGGCTAATCGCTCAGTTTTTAACGCAAGCTCCTGTTCTGACCTTACTAACAGCTCTTTTGAGTGTTCGGCTTCTGCGAGCGATTGACTAAGTATCTCGTGCTGCTGCTTCGCAGTATTAAGCAGCCGTTGCTGTTCCGCTAACCGATCATTAAGACGTTTTACCTCTGCTTGATGAGTTTCTGAGGCCTCTTTGACGATGGCTTGCGCTTCTTCCTGCAACTGATTTGCTAGATCCGCAACGATATGCCCGAGCGTATCGCCAAGTGCAACATTTTCACCAAGTGCGATACCACTTTCCTGATCTAACTCATTCAAATGCTTGAGAATTGTGGTTTTCGAACCTGTATTCCCAAGCTCAATGCGTACTGCATCAATAGAAGGATTTTTACCCCGTGCGATAAGGGCATCACGAGCCTTTTTGACCTGTGCCTTGTTAATGCCAGCGTTTGCCATATTCAATTGCCCTGATTGTTTCGTACTGTAGTACATACCATGTAAATACATACTACATCACTCAATTTTAAAGATCAAATAGTAGCCATCTATAACATTAGATAATCATGACTTATCTAATGTTATGGGTGATTTTTGCATATATGGAGGATAAAACCAGTACGCTATGTTGGAAATGCGAGACGGGGCTGGGCTTGCGAATCCGCTCGCCATTAAGTGAAATAGGAGGAAATACATGGTTTGAACGAAGGATCTCTGAACTGAAAAGAAATTCGTTGTTAGAGCAAAGCAGAAAGTGATTAGTGCTACCTCTTGGTCAACGCAAGGTTGACGGGTGTATGCCCACCTGATTTGGAAGTGCAGTTGCGTGTGTGGAGGGAAACTAAATGATTTTTGCGCATTAGAGGAGCCTACTGAATTGCCTTCGGCCTGCGCCTTTATCGACGATGAGCTACGGACATTCCCTGATTGCAAGCCATCTTGATACTATTTGACGGGAAGAAAAACGACCTCGGGCGCGGCTTATTGGTTTGCTAGAAAGGTTATCTCGATCGCAAGCGTCACAGGATGTGTTGCACATCAACCCAAACGAAGCGTTGTTAGCTGCTCAGGATGAGCTAACCGTAGTGACGCTCGGCTTATCTTCCTCGTGAAGTGATTGTATGAGTAGCGCTAGTCCCTCATGTGGATCTGCACCCAATACCTCGCAGTATTTTACAAACTCCAACAACTCAATTTTCTTTCTACGTTGCTCTATCTTGCCAACAATCGAATGATGGCGATTCATAATTTCGGATACGTCACGTTGTGAATAGCCACTCTTTCCCCGCTGCTCTTTCAGCCAGGCTTGGAGTTTTTCATAGTGAGGTGAATAAGGAGAGGATTTCATTGTCTCGATGATAGAGACAAGCTAGAATGGCGCGAAATTCGCGGCACAGATGATAATAATTACCATGATTAGCGTTGCTTTAAAATCAGATTTGTTTGGTGTACTGAAAGACCTTCAAGCGGCTTCGTTTACGGTAGATGAACTGACAGAGGCCTATCTACGGCACCCTTCCAGTTCGCACACCTCAAAGAAAGCGGCTCGGCAATTTGTCTATCGTAATATGCAGCGGTTGATGAAGTCAGGCTACATGGAGCACGTGAAAGTCAAAGGTAGATGGCCACACTATAGTTTGACTCAGCCATTTATCCGGTTGTGTGAAGCCACCTTATCAACATCACTCGCGCCAGCAGAGTCACCTTTAGAATTGAAAGTTGATCCGCTGGCAAGCCTGAAGGACAGATTGAAAGTACATCAGGCAGAAGTGTTGACCGCTATGGGTGAGATGGAAGAATACGAAGCGATTTGCCAAGAAATCCCTCACTTGCGCGAAATTGCACAGCCTCGCTATAACGAGTCGCGCGAGCGGTGTTCACGATTACTGGGACGGGTAAAAGCATTGGAGAGCTTATTGGTAGCGGAAGCGAGTTAATTATGGGTCTGCGTCAATGGCAATCAACCTGCATTCGTAAAGCGGTAATTAAATATAACAGCGGCCACCACCATTTTCTCTGTTTGGCCACGCCTGCTGCGGGGAAAACGCGAATGGCCTCTACGTTGGCGGGGATGCTGCTCCAAAAAAATAAAATTGATTTGGTGCTGTGTTTTTCTCCTTCCGTCATCGTCGCTACTGATTTTCAAAGCGCGCTTGAGCAACAAATCCACCTCCCAATGGATGGTCGGTTGGGATCAAAAGGCCAATCACTGACGTATCAATCCATGTTGCATCAGGATGATAAGTTTTGGGCATTATTCGACAGGTACCGCATATTTGCGATTTTTGATGAGATTCATCACTGCGCCGGTGATTCCCAAGAAAATGCTAATGCTTGGGGTGAACAGATTATTCAGCGTATTCAGGGGCGCGCAACGTTTAGTTTGGCCTTGACGGGAACACCTTGGCGTTCTGACCGCATTCCTATCTCATTAGCGAGCTACACGCAAGACGATAAAGTCCATTGTGATTTTATGTACGGTTTGCGAGAAGCGGTACTGGACAAGGTATGCCGCGCTCCGGCAATTACGCTTATAGACAATGACCGCATATGCCTAAATCAGGGAAGTGAAGAAAAAGTATTTACCTGCTTTGCTGATCTCCTGAAGCAGTCTGATTGCTCCTATCAGGAACTCATTGGCAACGAAGCCTTGATTGTCTACATGCTTGAACAATCCTCCAAAAAGCTGCGTACATTGCGTAAACAACATGCCAATGCCGGTGGACTGATTGTGGCTGCAACGGTGGAGCATGCCTACAGAATTGCCGAAATTTTGGAGCGCCGTATTGGTGAAACGGCAGTGATTGCCACCTACATGGAAGATGATCCGCAAGCGACGATTGCAGCGTTCAGAGCAGGCAGTGAACCTTGGATTATCTCTGTCGGTATGGTGAGCGAAGGTACCAATATTCCTCGTTTACGCGTGTGCTGTCATTTGACGCGCGTTAAAACGGAGTTGCATTTCCGACAAGTGTTGGGCCGTATTTTACGTATGGATGGTATCCATCCCGGTGATAGCTATCTGTATGTTCCCGCCGAACCCAGTCTGGCCGAGTATGCTGGACGTGTCATTGAAGAAATACCTGATGTCGGTACGCTTCGTCGTGATGTTATGCCTTCGGTATTGGTAGCAGATGACGCAAATCCGCCTGACCAGAGTGAACCGCCAAGCGGTGGGGTAAATGCATTGCATCTTGATTTCAATGAGTATCCATCCCCATCATTTTCTTCGCAGGATGTTAATCCCATTCCGCAAGGCTCGTTGCTAGCGACCTACTATGAAGCCAATATCAATATGTTTGGTCGCTTCCGTCAGGAATTATTAACCCTGCATCGACTTTGCGCTTAACTGGAAAATTTATTTTAATGAATTCACCTCAAGAGGCCGTTAAACAAGTCGCGGATTTACTTTACTGCAAAGGAGATGCTTGCGACTTTGGCGTAGACGAATCGTTTCTGCCGCAAATGATCGAACAGGCTCGTGCGTCACACCCCACTAAAGGCATTAGCGCCGTTAAACAGTGGATGTGGTGGGATTACGACATTTCAGACGAAGACAAAAATCGTTTCGTGGCAAGCGGTTTTCAGCCTGCGATTATTTTTGCAAATTATTTGATCTGGGACAGTCGTGATCGCTGGCCAGAGGGGTGGAATGTAAAAACCTCAGCGTTGGTTACCTTTGAGAGAAATTGTTTTTTCATCACCCGTAGTACGGTCTACATTTTGGTCGGCAACGGCCATCGAAAAACCGTCGATCCGCAAATGGCTGCAAGCTTACATTTCTAACACGTAATATTTTATGGCAGAGCTACCCCCAATACTGGATTTTGAAGCCAGCAGTTTGTCGGATACCAGCTATCCCATAACCGCTGGATTAGTATTATCCGGTCATGTTTATTACTGGATTATAAAACCCGAACCCGAATGGATCGACTGGTCACTTCAAAGTCAGGCTATCCATGGACTAAAGCGCTCGTATATTGAAGAGTATGGTGTTCCTGCTCATCAGGTGTACGCAGAAATGATCGATAAACTGGTTGGCTATCAGGTGATTTATTCTGATGCCCCAGAATGGGAAAGTTTATGGTTGCGACGGTTGGGAGTATTTAATCTTCGCATCGCTGATATTGGCGAGTTAATCGGCAATAAACAACGCGAAGGCTTTTCTGGCGAGCTTCCAAGATATTTGCAAGCCATAAATTAACGCAACATCGAGCCGACCATGATGCGTTGGCAATTGCATTAACAGTTCAAAAAATTATGGCGAAGTAAAATCAGTTAAGATTAATCGGACTGTGTACTTTTAGTTAAAACTGCGCGATTTGTTTCGCTAAGAAATAAGGCTGCCCAATCGTCAGGCGTGTAACCTTTCTGAGTCCAGTGTATCCATCTGCCTTTGGCCTGTGGTTGAACTACTGGGCTGAACGGTCTTTGAGCTTTTCCAATTTCAATATCTTGC
This sequence comes from Cellvibrio sp., assembly GCA_035389145.1. Classification (GTDB taxonomy): domain Bacteria; phylum Pseudomonadota; class Gammaproteobacteria; order Pseudomonadales; family Cellvibrionaceae; genus Cellvibrio. The sequence goes on along the minus strand of DAOORH010000041.1, from coordinate 5,491 downwards.
ACGATATACCCACTGAACAAAATTTCTTCAGATGGAGAAGTAATTACGAGGTGATCGCCATCATCAATAACAAATAGACCCTCGTACCCTGGGTCGTTATCGGCCTGCAATGCCCACACAGTTCCCTCTAGTCCCGTTTCAAACCAACCAAATAAAATGCCTTCAACTCGCATGACGACTCCAAAAACTAAATTGCTGAGCAAGCACTAAGTATAAGAGCCAGAGAGGAAACCAATCACAGCATCAACCAAGTAAGCTTCCAATGCGTGGAAAGCATCTAGATTATTATTGTCTAGCAAATACTGTTTAATGCTTTTCCCCTGAAAAAGAGGATTTTTATTCGGTGTATTAAACCAGCTGATAACTAAATCCGGACGATTTTCAGGAACTAAAATCTCCAGCGATTTCTCAACGCCCAATAATACTTCTAGTCTACTGATGACATTCTCAGGTAAGGAAGGAATTTGACCGCGAGTTATATCGGCTAACCAACGTTGATACGTGCTTGCATCAACACTTCCTAATAACGCCAGCTGCTCATCGCGGCTGAGGTGCCACTGGGTACCCAGTTGTTGCTGCTCAAACCATTGCAGAGTTTGAGGGACATCTTCTCGTGCAATTTTTTTAAAATGTTTCACCGGATAACCAGCCATTCTCTATTTGCCTGCATCATTGGAGTTATTGGCCCATTATATTGCATTAAAAGCTGGCGAAAAACCTCAACCTTCAGTCTCGTTTCTTCTCCGTTCACCAAGATTCGAAGCCCATTGAGAGGGACGATTCTTTGGGCAACATATTCGCCTTGTAAAATCTCATCCCATAAACAATCTCGTTGCATGCGGGAATGATCATATAGTTTTCTACAATGTTTTATTCCGTAATCTAAGAGCGTTACCAATAACAGATACCGAGCTTAACGCCATGGCTGCACTTGCGATCATCGGACTCAATAAAATACCGAACCACGGATAGAGAATTCCTGCTGCAATCGGCACACCTAAAAAATTATAAATAAACGCAAAGAATAAATTTTGGCGAATATTTTTCATGGTGTGTTGGCTAAGTAATCGCGCTTTGGCAATACCACGTAAGTCACCCTTAACCAAGACTATGCGGGCGCTGTTCATTGCTACATCCGTGCCGGTTCCCATGGCAATCCCCACATTTGCTTGTGCTAATGCTGGAGCATCATTTACCCCGTCACCCGCCATCGCAACAATATGACCTTTCGCTTGCAGCTCTTTTAAATAATTTAATTTATCTTCAGGCAAGACATCCGCTTTGAAATCATCCAATCCCAATTGTTTGGCAACAGCGGCAGCGGTTGTTGCGTTGTCGCCAGTGAGTACAATAATTTTTATGTCTGCGGCATGTAAGGTTTCGATGGCTTCGCGTGAAGTCGATTTAATCGGGTCAGCAACGCTGATGATGCCCGCTAATTTTCCTTCAACGCTTAAAAACATCACGGTTTGCGCTAATTCGCGCAACTTTTCCACTTCTGAGGCTAAAGCTGCAATATCAATTTTTTCGTCTTCCATCATGCGTAAATTGCCAAGAGATATTTTTTTGCCGACTAACATTCCGCGCACACCTTTTCCCGTAACGGACTCAAATTGGTCTATGGATTCTAACGGCACGTTTTGTTCTTTTGCATGATTAACTATGGCAACAGCTAAGGGATGTTCACTTAAAGCATCAAGGCTGGCAGCAAATTTTAATACGTCTTTTTCATCAACTCCGGCTACAGGGACAATGCTCTGAACTTTTGGTTTTCCTTCGGTAAGCGTACCGGTTTTATCGACGACAAGCGTATCGACTTTTTCCATAAGCTCTAACGCTTCGGCATCTTTAATCAATACGCCTTCGGTTGCGCCCCGACCAACACCAACCATAATTGAAATAGGTGTCGCTAAACCTAATGCACAGGGGCACGCAATAATTAACACCGAAACAGCAGCAACCAAACCGTTTGCTAATGCAGGTGAAGGCCCAAAAGCTGCCCATATAGCAAATGCCAACACCGCTATTGCAATCACGGCGGGAACAAACCAACCGGATACTTGATCCGCTAATTTTTGTATAGGTGCGCGTGAGCGCCCTGCGTCATTGACCATTTGTACGATGCGCGATAACAAAGTATCCGCACCCACTTTATTGGCGCGCAATAAAAAAGTACCGGTTTGGTTGACTGTGCCTGCGGTAACTTTATCGCCCAGTTTTTTCTCAACCGGTAAGGGTTCGCCAGTAATCATGGATTCATCAATATTGGAGTGGCCATCGGTGACTTCGCCATCCACCGGGACTTTACCGCCCGGTTTAACGCGCAATACATCGCCAACTTGTACCTGATCCAAATGAACCTCTTCTTCAGTGCCATCAGGCTTAACGCGTAATGCTGTATTAGGTGCAAGTTCGAGCAATGATTTAATCGCATCGTTAGTGCGCGAACGTGCGCGCAACTCCAGTACTTGCCCCATTAATACTAACGTGACAATCACTGCGGCAGCTTCAAAGTACAACGGAACCATGCCGTTCATTTTGAACGCATCGGGCAACATCGCTGGAAACAACAATGCAAAGACGCTAAAAATAAACGCAGCCCCAGTGCCTAACGAAATCAAACTGAACATGTTGAGATTCCATGTTCTGAACGATGCCCAACCACGCACAAAAAATGGCCAGCCACCCCACAGTACAACTGGCGTTGCAAGAATTGCTTGTAACCAATTAAAGACATTCAAACCAATCCGGTGATGCAAATTCAAGCCCGGAATAAATTCGCTCATGGTAATAAAGAGCAGCGGCAAACTCAGCGCAAGGCTGACCCAAAAGCGGCGTGTCATTTCTTGTAATTCACTATCGTCCGCTTGGGCAGTAGCATCCATCGGCTCAAGTGCCATACCGCAAATGGGACAAGTGCCGGGGCCAGCTTGCTGAATTTGTGGATGCATCGGGCAAGTGTAAGTCGTGTTTTTTGAGGTGGAATTATTGGCAGTGTTAACGGCTTGCGGTTGTAAATATTGCTGAGGATTTGCACGAAATTTTTCCACGCATTTCTGGCTGCAAAAATAGTAATTCACTCCCGCGTTCTCAACCAACTTGGCTGGATCAGCCGTTGTTTTCATTCCGCATACTGGATCGGTGTAGGATTTGTCACCAGCGCTTGTTGAGACGTGATTGTGGTCAGCGGATTCGGAATTATTCATAACAAAATTACCTCTTTGTGTGGCAGTGCATTCCGGCTGTTTTTGGTCGAATTTTCAACCGCGTTTGCACATGACATTAACACTTAAAACTGCTTACACAAAAGGCTTAGCTCGGCGTAGCTATGACTCGCTAGGTGCGTGTGACCTTTCCACAACTCTACAAGCTCCAATACAAGTGAAGGAATGGTGCTTGTCAGAAGTAGCAATGGCACCGTACTCAACACGGTACCATTACTAAAAGAAATGCATTTATTTTACTTTCTGCGGATGCTCTGCAAGCCATTTATCAAACTCAGCAATTTCTTTTGTTTGTGACTCGACAATTTTTTTTGCCGCGGCACGCATGACAGGATCTTTACCTTTATCGAGCTCTTTCTGCGCCATTTTTACGCCGTTTGCATGGTGCATACGCATCATCATGGCGAAGTCATAATCTTGATCTCCCGTCATTTTCATATGTTTATGATGCATGTCCATATCCATATGGCTCATCGACGTATCTTTATTCATACCGGAATGGGTAGAGGTGGAGGGATCGGCGTTAGCCATCATTGACGTTGATAAAGCGGATACGATAAAGCCCGTAAGCATTAAGCTCGAAGCGGTACCGCGAACCAATTTTTTAAGCTGAAGTGAGTACATAGTGAACCTCGTAGTTGGGGAAAAATTCGGTATGGTGATCAGTATTAATGCGCGTGCGACGCCATTGCGGTACAACTCTCAGCACAAGTTCGACATGCAACAACGCATTCCTCCATTCCACCGACTTCCTCGCAGCTATCGGCACAGGCGGTGCATATTTCGGCGCATACCTTGCAAATATCTGCACAGTATTTTGATCCGCTTAATTGAAAGCAGGCCGAGGTTTCGCAAATTTTTGCGCAGTCCAGCATCAAGCGAAAATGTTCCGCTTCCAGATGTTTTCCGCCCATGCTCAAGCAATGCGTCATGGCGGTTTGCAAACAGGTTTTGTGGCAGTTTGAACAGATATCGATGCAGTTAGAATCCATTACGTGGCTCATAATTGTGTTCCTATATAAGTGAGGAGGTACGGCTGTTTTTTTACAATAGGGAGATAGGAATAGACCTGAACGGCGCCTTTAACAGTTCGCTGGAGTACATTGAAAAAGATCCAAGTGCTGATAAGTATTCTTTAGTAAAAAGTTATTTCTGCGATTTCAATCACTTACCCACGTTAAAATTTATTGAGTTTTAAGCAGTGATTTTTAGAGTTTTATTCGATTACGGGCAGAAATCGTAAAGGCGTCCGCCACACAAAAGATGTGGACGATGGGGGCAGGATTGAACTATCCTTTATCGATTGAATCTCATAGATTCCTACCTCCTGTGCCTGAACCATGACCAAAACTGGCTATAAAAATATCTTCATCGCATTGCTGCTGTTGGCTTTTACCAGCCAATCGTTTGCGGCGTTGGTGATGCCATGCCAGTTCTTATCGCAAGCGTCTCATTCCATAAATATGGATGACATGGCCGGAATGGATCATTCCGGTATAGGGGGTATGGATCATTCCGGTATAGGGGGTATGGATCATTCCAATATGGTGGGGATGGATGACTCAGAGATGGCCAGTGATATCGAAACTGATACGAACCCCATGAGTGATTGTTGTAAAACCGTTGGGCATTGCAGTTCAGGCAGTTGTTCGCTCGCACTGTTCGGTCATTCTTTCGCTGTATCGCTGCCTGCTACTCAGGCTGATTTGAATGTTTCCTTCACCAGCTTTATCCCTGAAAGTCTTATCTCCTCACTCTTCCGACCACCAATTTTCCGTTAACACAGCACAGCTACGCCTCAAATTTGGCGTCTGTTTAACTATTTAGTGTTAACGGGAGCTTTTGCGCTCCCCGTTATTTAGGTTTTACACCTGAGTCCCGTTTCGGAGCAGTTATGATTTTTCTACGCAAATTCCGCTATTTTTTGGTTTTCTCTATTTTTACTGTATTAGGCTTTGCGAACATTGCATTGGCAGAAGCACCCGCTACCGCACCATTAATCAAACCCATTGTTAAACCAGCCGCCAGCGCGGTTCACTTGGATGTTTACAAAAGTGAAACCTGCATGTGTTGTGAAAAATGGATTTCGAATCTTGAGTCCAAGGGTTTTCACATGGTTGCTCACCATCCAGCCGATCTCAATCAAGAAAAAGTAAAGCGTGGTATCGCGCCAAAGTATCAATCCTGCCATACAGCAATATCGAAAGATGGTTATGTCTTTGAAGGCCATATTCCTGCCTATGTAATCCATCGCTTTTTAACGGAGA